>CABSBK010000126.1 GCA_902475865.1 uncultured Collinsella sp. | reverse complement strand
TCGGCGGGGGTTACGACAGGCTCGACCTCGCGGCGAACGACCTTCACAAAGTGCTTGAGCTGCATCTTGTGCGGCAGCGCCGGGTCCACAGCCGGGATTTCCATCTGCAGCGGCTTGTGCCAGTTGGAGGCGCCGTCGTAGGAGAACTGGTGTAGGCGGGGCAGCGAAAGGGCGCCCTTAGTGCCGCCGATAAAGTAGGCGTCGGCGTCGAAGGGGCGGTACTGCGGATCCTCGCGAGCGGTGGCCTCCCAGTTCCAGGGGCTGGCGGTGGCGTCGGAGATGGTCATGCTTGCGAGCGCGCCATCGGCAAAACGGACGTTGACCACGGCGGAGTCCTCGGTCTCAAAACCGCGGGCGGCGCTGGACTGCATGCCCTGGACGGCAACGGGCTCGCCCAACAGATAGCGGAGCAGGTCGACATCGTGCACCAGGTTGACCAGGATCGGGCCGGCACCCTTCTTGCGGCGCCACTCGACATCGAAATACTCGTCGTTCTTATAGATCATGTAGTGGAAGCTCGATACGGTGAGCTTGCCCAGCTCGCCGGACTCGATGATCTCCTTGGCCTTGTTGACAAAGGGGTTGTGGCGACGGTGCTGACCCACGAGCACGGGCACGCCGGCGGTCTCGGCCTCGGCGGCGAAGGCCTGGGCATCCTCAAGATCGTTGGAGATCGGCTTTTCGACCAGCGGCACGATGTTGCGCTTCACAGCCTCGCGGGCAACGCCCAGGTGCAGGTCGTTGGGGGTGGCGATAATGACGGCCTCGGGCTTGACCTCGTCCATCATCTGGGCGGGATCGGTGTAAAACGGCACGCCGGCGGCCTCGGCCGTGGCGCGGGCGCCCTCAAAGGCGTCGGCGATGGCGACGAGCTCGGCCTCGGGCTCCTCGGTGACAAAGCGGATGTGGTTGCGGCCCATGGCGCCGGCGCCGATAACGGCAATTGCGGACGGGGTTGAGCTCAGACATTTCGACTCCTTAATACTGGTGACCGGTGAATGCGACAAAGAGGCTGCCCCTTTGTCGCATCGGTAAAACTAGGCGGACTTTTTCTTGCTGTCGGAGACCATCATGTAGACGGTGAGCACGACGGCGATGGCGGCGATCACAATGGCGCCGTAGAAGGACTGCTGGTAGGCGGCGCTGCCAGCCTCGGCGTGATACAGCACGGCGGTGATGGGCTGGCTGATCCAGGTGGAAGCGGCATAGCCCAAAAACATGATGCCGTAGTTGACGCCGATGTTGCTGGTGCCGAAGGCGCCACCGGTGAGCGGCGGGTAGATGACGAGCAGGGCGCCAAAGCTAAAGCCGAGCAGGGCGAGCGCCACAAAGAACATACTCTGCGTAAAGCTCATCGACATGATGACGAGTGCGACGATGGTGACGACAAGGCTGATGAGCAGCGACTTATAGGCGCCGAGCTTGTCGATGATCTGGCCAAAGGACAGACGACCAACCAGGTTGGCGCAGGTGTTGACGGAGACCACTACACCGCCGAGGGCGACGGCCGCGGCGCTCGTGGGGTCGGCGAAGAGCTGGACGGCAGCGATGGAGGCAACCTTGCCCACGAGCAGGGTGCCCGCGGTGGCGGCAAAGGCGAAGGTGACGATGAGGACCCAGAAGCGCGGGGTCTTGACCATCTCGCCTGGGGTGAGGTCGCCGAAGGTGCCGGCATGCGCGCCGCCCTTGGGGGCCTCGAAGCCCTCGGGCAGCCAGCCGGCCTCGGGGGCCTTCAGGAACAGGGCGGAGGCGGCGATCGTCACAAAGAAGATGACGCCGAGTGCCTTGAGGGCGCCAAAGATGCCCAGGCTCGGGATGAGCAGCGAGGCGAGCACCGGGGACAGCACGGCGGGGCCGGCGGTCGAAGCGGCCAGGGTGATGCCGGAGGCGAGGCCCTTCTTGTCAATGAACCACTTTTGGCCGGTGGTGAGCGCCGGGTTGTAGCCCAGACCGTTGCCGATGGCGGCGACGAGCGAGAACCACAGGTAGAACTGCCACGGCTCGGTGACGGTGCCGGACATGAACCAGCCCAGGCCGTAGCACACGGCGGCAGCGATCACGACGTTGCGCGGACCGATCTTGTCGGAGATGCGGCCGGCGAAGATGCCCGTCACGGCCATGATGGTCTGAAAGACCGGGAAAGCCCAGGTAAGAGCGCTGGACCACTCGGGGTAGACGGCGAGCAGGTTCTTGCTCACGACGGAATACAGCGCGATGGAGCTGATGAAGAACATGGTGACGCACGCGGCGGAAAGCACGACGGCGCGACCCTTGTTGGAGTTGGTGGAAGCCATTGGACTCTTTCTAATCGATACGGGGGAGGAGCGGGCGTGTCCGCGGGACCTCCCTGCCAGGTTGGTTTACTGGTCGGTCGGCTTGGCGACACCGGACTCATCGGACCAAAGCTCGACACCCTTGTTCTTAAGGTAGTTGTCGGCATAGGCGCGACGGCCGCCGGGCTTGGCGGTGAGGTCGCCCATCATGTTGGAGAAGCCGCCGTCGACCTTGATGGCATCGCCGGTGGTAAAGTCCGAGCGCTTGGACGCCAGGAACATGACGGCGTTGGCGATATCGCTGACCTCGCCGATGCGGCGCGTGGCGATCAGACGGCTGCGGCTCTTTTCGACCTCGGGGTCGGCGTAGAAGTTGGCCGACATCGGGGTCTTAACGAAGCAGGGCTCGACGCAGTTGGAGCGGACGCCGTAGGGGCCCCACTCGGCGGCGAGCATCTTGGACATCATGTTGACGCCGGCCTTGGTGGAGCTGTACACGCCCGAGAACGTCTCGGGGGAGTGGCTGGCGACGGTCGAGATGTGCACCAGGCGGCCCTGGCCGGCCTTGATCATCTCGCGACCAAAGCGCTGCGAGGTGATGAAGTAGCCGGTGAGATTGACGTTGAGCACCTGCTCCCAGTCGCTTAGCGGCAGGTCCTCCATGGCGGCGAAGCGCAGGATGCCGGCGGTGTTGACGAGGACGTCGACGCGGCCGAAGTTGGCGATGGTGGCGTCGACGGCAGCCTGAACCTCGGCCTCGTCAGTGGCGTTCATCTTGTAACCCTCGGCGTGGATGCCAAACTCGGCAGCGAGGTCGGCGGCAGCGGCCTTGACCTTTTCCTCGTCCAGATCGAGTAGGACGACGTTGGCGCCATTGCGGGCGAACTCGCGGCAGATCTCGGCGCCCATACCGCCGAGCGCGCCAGTCACGGCGCAGACATCGCCCTCGAGCTTAAGCCAATTGCTCATAGGAACTTCCCTTCTTGTGCCTCCCGGTGGGTCGCTCCCATTAACCGACCCACGTGGTTTTCGCTGGTTATCGTATGCTTTGCATTTGCGCAGGTGAATTGCATATTTGTTAGAATGGCGTTAACCGTAGGTTTATACTGTGCGATGCAGTTTATTCTCAATTGAGCGCGTGACCTGCGAAAACAACCCCCCCTGTGGCACCATGCGGTCACGGGCGCGAAAACGGGAGATTGACGTGTACGATCGACGACTTGAGGCCATATCGGCCGCCGCGGAGCTGGGAAGCTTCTCGCGTGCGGCGGCAAAATTGCGCGTGTCGACTCCGGCGCTCGTCAAGCAGGTGTCGGGCTTCGAGGCCGAGTTCGGCATCACGCTGTTCGAACGCTCGCACTCGGGCGTCAAGGCGACGCCGGCCGGCGCACTGCTGGTGGACGATGCGCGCTCGATCATGCGGCAGTCCGAGGACGCGCTGCGCCGTGCCCGGCGCGCGGCGGGCGATGGCGGTGCCGTGCGCCTGGGCGTGTCGATGATGTGTCCGGGGCGTCAAACGCTGTCGATGTGGACGGGCATCCACGATCTGGAACCGTCGCTGCGATTTGAGATCGTGCCGGTAAGCGATCTCTACGACGAGCGCGAATCCGTCATGCGCAGCCTTGGCCGCGAGGTGGATGTAGTGCAGTCGAGTTTTTCGACTCCGCGCTGGGGCGACACCTGCCAAAAGCTCCGCATTGTCAACGTGCCGTTTTATATCGACCTGCCGCGCACGAGCCCGCTGGCGCGCAAGACGCGCATCACGGTTGCCGACCTGGAGGGCAAGCGCCTGCGCGTGCTCCGTCACGGCAACGACGCTATGGACAGCCTGCGTATCGATCTGTTGGCCGACGGCGGCGTGGATGTGATCGACGTGGATAGCTTCGACTTTGCGCTCTTTAACGAGGCGGAGGAAAAGGGTGACGCGGTGCTCACCTGCGGAGCGTGGTCGGGGGTGCACCCGGCCTTTGTGGGCGTGCCGTTCCTGTGCGGCCGCGAGGTGCCAGTCTTTCTGCACTACCCGCTCGAGCCCACCCTCCAAGTCCAAAAATTCGTCAACGCCATGGCCCAACTCCTCAACTAGCTCATTTGGGACGGG
>CABSBK010000125.1 GCA_902475865.1 uncultured Collinsella sp. | reverse complement strand
CTGCAGTACCAGTCGCTTCCCAAATCGCCATTCATATTCAAAGAGAATTCCTGCCCAACGCGGTCTCGTTTTCGCTGTTCGCCATCGCGTGCCTCATTTGGTTTTTCTATTCCGAGACGATGCAGGGCTCTCGCCTTTTGACCGCGCGCTATAGGGTTGCGATCGTGACGTTGCCAACCGTATTGGTGGTCGTGCTGGCATTTACCAGCTACTGGACGCACGCTATGTTCTATATCGATGCGCAGGGCGTATATCGTCGCGGAGCGCTTTATATGATTCAGCCTATCGTGAGCTACTGCTACATCATATATACGTCCTTGCATGCCTTTATTCAGGCTCGAAAAGTCGAAAGCCTGCAAACGAAGGCCATTTATCGCACCCTCGCCTTTTTTGTGGTTCCCGCTCTGGTGGGCGGTACCTTCCAGGTTTTGTTTTCGGTGCCGGGCCTTTGTGTCGGTATAACGCTGAGCATCCTGCTGCTCTACATCATCTATCAGGAGCAGCTGATCTCGACCGACCCGTTGACTGGCCTCAACAATCGCAACCGTTTTGAGACCTATATGCTGTCGCTCTTTTCAAATGTGGATCAGGCCGAAGATGTATATCTGCTTATGATGGACGCTGACGGCTTTAAGCAGATTAACGACCGGTATGGACATGTTGAGGGCGATCATGCCCTCCAGGTCATATCTGCTACGCTCAAAGAGGTCTGCTCGGCGTCTGGTGGTTTTATCGCACGTTATGGCGGCGATGAGTTCGTGGTGCTTCAAAAGGTGACGGCGGAGCAGGACATCATGCGTCTGTGCGCGACAATCAACGACGAGCTCGCACGCGCCGAGGTTCCGTATTTGTTGCGGATGTCCATCGGCTATGCACGGGTCGGTGACGGTGTCGATACCTGGCAAGACTTACTTCGCGCTGCCGACGCGGAGCTCTACCGCGTCAAGGCCGAGAAAAAGAAGTCCGGCGTCCAGATACGCTAGAAAAAGGGGCACACGCTTGCGTGCATGGTGGCCCTCGGCTCTCCGATGTACTCCATTAAACTAAAGTATATGAATCCCCTCTGCTAATAAGGGCAGCTCGTTAGACCTTTTTGGGTTTGTTGACGATGATGATGCCGCCGCAGACCAACAGTAGGGCAACGATGACGGTAACGGGGCTCGTGCCAGCGCCCTCGCCGAGCAGCAGCGCGCTCAGCACCACACCAAAGACGGGGTTCATAAACCCAAAGACCGAGACGCGGCTGACGGGGTTGACGGCGAGCAGGCGGGACCACAGCGAGTACGCGACGGCGGAGATGAGTGCCATATAGATGATGAGTGCGATGGCGGGGGCAATCGCCGTGGGGGAGAGCGCACCGCCCATCAAAAAGCCGATGGCGGTAAGGACCAAGCCACCGACTAAAAACTGCCAGCCGGCGAGCAAGACGCCGTCGTGCTCGCGCGAGAAGATGCCAATGAGGCAGGTCGAAAGGGCACCCGCGACGGTGGAGGCTAGGATAAAGCCCTCGCCGTCGAGCGTAAAGCCAAAGGTGCCGTCTGCGCCCGAAAGGTTGACGAGCGCGACGCCGGCAAAGCCCAGCATACAGCCAAGCACCTTGGCCGTATCGAGCTCCTCGGTGCGAAACGCCAGGGCGGCAAAGAGGATTGCGAGGAAGTTGGCGCTGGCTTCGATGATGGAACTCGACATGGCGCTTGCACGGGAGAGTCCCAGGTAGAAAAAGAAGTACTGCCCGATAGTCTGGAAGAGCGACAAGATGCAGATGGGTTTGATATCGCGCGCTTGCGGAACGAGTGGACGGCGCTGAGCCGCGCTCATCCCGACGATAACCAGGGCGCCGGCAAGCGTAAAGCGCAAACCTGCGAAGAGCAGCTGCGAGGCGCCGTCGTGCGAGGGAATGCCAAAGAGGCCGTAGCCGATCTTGATGCAGGGGAAAGCCGATCCCCAGAGCGCGCAGCAGACGAGGCAGCCCAGGACGAGTCCGGGCAGGGTGGCGAGATACGGCTTGCGGCTTTCCATGATGTCCTTCCTGTATGCGTGAAGCAAAAAAGAACCCGCCACCGGGTGTGCCGGTGGCGGGTGTTGTTACCCGAGGGGATTGTACCCGATGGGAAAGGTTTAGGCGAAGTAGGCTACGCCGCTCTCAAAGATCGGCATGAACTTATCGCCAGGGACATGCTCGGGCACGTTGCGGTACAGGTTGTCGCCGCGACGCTCGGCATGGCCCATCTTGCCCAGGACGCGGCCGTCGGGGCTCGTGATGCCCTCGATGGCGAGTGCGGAGCCGTTGGGGTTGACGGAAAGATCCATGCTGGGCTTGCCGTCCTCGCCCACGTACTGCGTGGCGACCTGGCCGTTGGCGATGAGCTGGGCGAGCACCTCGTCGTTGGCGACAAAGCGGCCCTCGCCGTGGCTGATGGCGACGGTGTAGGGGTCGTCCAGGCTGCACTGCGACAGCCACGGGGACAGGTTGGACGAGATACGGGTGCGCACCAGACGGCTCTGATGGCGACCGATGGTGTTGAACGTCAGCGTGGGCGCATCGGGCGTGGCGTCGACGATGTCGCCGTAGGGCACCAGACCCAGCTTGATCAGGGCCTGGAAGCCGTTGCAGATGCCCAGCATCAGGCCGTCGCGGGTCTTGAGCAGGTCGCGGACTGCCTCGGTGACCTCGGGAGCGCGGAAGAACGCCGTGATGAACTTGGCGGAGCCATCGGGCTCGTCGCCGCCCGAGAAGCCGCCGGGGATCATGACGATCTGGCTTGCACGGATGCGGCGGGCAAGCTCGTGGGTGCTCTCGGCGACGGCCTCGGGCGTGAGGTTGTTGATCACGAAGGTGTCGGCCTCGGCGCCGGCGGCGCGGAAGGCACGGGCGCTATCGTACTCGCAGTTGTTGCCGGGGAACACGGGGATTACCACGCGCGGGCGGGCGATCTTGGCGCCGCTGTACACGTGGATATCCTTGGCACGGAAGTCGATGGTCTCGACCTCGGCGGTCTCGCCGGCGCTGCGGTAGGCAAAGACGCCCTCGATGCCGCTCTCCCAGGCCTCTTGGAGCTCGGAGAGCTCGATGACCTCGGAGCCGGTATCGATGACATAACCCTCGACGGTGGTGCCCAGGGGCTCGACGACAACGCCGTCGGCGACCTCGGGCAGCTGGGCATCCTCGGCAAGCTCGACGATAAAGCTGCCATAGAGCGGGGTGAAGAGGCTCTCCACGTCCACATCCTCGGCAAGCTCGATACCGATCTGGTTGCCGACGCACATCTTAAAGAGGCTCTCGGCGCCGCAGCCGTAGCCGGGCGTGGAGACGGCCAGGGCGTCGCCGGTGGCGGTGAGTGCCTCGACGGCGTCAAATGCGGCGAGCAGCTGCTGGGCATCGGGACGGTAGTCCTCGCCATAGGTGGCGGGGGCGATACGGACGACGCGATGCGTGAGACCCTTGAACTCGGGGGAGACGGCGCGGGCCGCCTTGCCCACGGCGACAGCGAAGCTGATGAGGGTCGGCGGAACGTTGAGCTCGCCGGCCTCGTCCTCAAACGAGCCACTCATGGAGTCCTTGCCGCCGATGGCGCCGGCACCCAGGTCGACTTGGGCCATAAGGGCGCCTAGGACGGCTGCCATGGGCTTGCCCCAGCGCTCGGCCTCGGTGCGCAGACGCTCGAAGTACTCCTGGAAGGAGAGGTAGGCGCGCTTGTGCTCAAAGCCTGCGGCCACGAGCTTGGCGATGGACTCGACCACGGACAGGTAGGCGCCCGCAAACTGGTCGGCTTCCATCAGATAGGGGTTAAAGCCCCATGCCATAGCGCTCGCCGTGGTGGTCTCACCGTCCACGGGGAACTTAGCGACCATGGCAGAGCTCGGAGTGAGCTGCGTCTTGCCGCCAAAGGGCATGAGCACGGTCGCGGCGCCGATGGTGGAGTCAAAGCGCTCGGAAAGACCCTTGTTGGAGGCGACGTTGAGGTCGGTGACGAGCGAGGTCATGCGCTCGGCAAGCGTGGTGCCGGCCCAGCTGGGCTGCCACACGCTGCGGGCGCAGACGTGGGCGACCTGGTGCTTGGGCGCACCGTTGGAATTGAGGAACTCGCGGGACAGATCGACGATGGCGACGCCGTTCCATGCCATGCGCATGCGCGGCTCGGCGGTAACCTCGGCGATGACGGTTGCCTCCAGGTTCTCCTCGGCGGCGTAGCCCATGAACTCCTCGACGTCACCGTCGGCGACGGCGCAGGCCATGCGCTCCTGGGACTCAGAGATAGCGAGCTCGGTGCCGTCCAAGCCGTCGTACTTCTTGGTCACGGTATCAAGGTCGACATACAGGCCATCGGCAAGCTCGCCCACGGCGACCGAGACGCCGCCGGCGCCAAAGTCGTTGCAGCGCTTGATCAGACGGCAGGCATCGCCGCGGCGGAACAGACGCT
>CABSBK010000124.1 GCA_902475865.1 uncultured Collinsella sp. | reverse complement strand
CTCGCGTGTACGGGTTTTCGCTGACTTATGCTCAACAAGGGCGGTTGTATTTTTTCGGGTCTTGAGGGGCGTGGCCGTCATGGTCGCGCCCCTTTTGCTGGGCTGTCCCCAATGAGTGGGTGGAAGGTTGCGGGTTCTTTACGGGAATGTAGCGTGGGCTGCGGAAACGTGGTTCTTTCCGTACAATAGTGCAACTCGTGTAAACGCAGGGAAGGGACATTCATGGCAGACATGATCGAGATCAAGCATCTCAACAAGTACTTTGGCGACCTGCATGTGCTCAAAGATATCAATCTCACCGTCAAGCGCGGCGAGAAGCTCGTAATGATCGGGCCTTCCGGCTCGGGTAAGTCGACGCTCATCCGTTGTGTCGATTATCTGGAGGAGCCCACATCGGGCGAGGTCATCATCGACGGTACGCCGCTCACCAAAAAGAATCACCTGGAGATGGCTCGCAAGTATAGCTCCATGGTGTTTCAGCAGTTCAACCTGTATCCCAACATGACGGTGCTGGGCAACCTGACGCTCGCGCCCATCAGGCTGCAAAAGAAGAGCAAGGGGGAAGCGACCGAGATCGCCATCGCCGCGCTCAAGCGCGTTGGCATGGCGCATAAGGCCGGCGAGTATCCGCAGAATCTCTCGGGCGGTCAGCAGCAGCGCATCGCCATCGCCCGTGCCCTGTGCACCAAGCAGCCCATCATCCTGTTTGACGAGCCGACCTCGGCGCTCGACCCCGAGATGGTCCAGGAGGTTCTGGACGTTATGATTGAGCTCGCGCAGGAGGACATCACCATGATCTGCGTGACGCATGAGATGGGCTTTGCGCGCCAGGTGGCCGACCGCGTCATCTTTATGGAGGACGGCCGCATCCTGGAGGAGGGCACGCCCGAGCACTTCTTCGATAACCCCGAGAACCCGCGCTGCCGCGAGTTCCTGTCCAAGATTCTGCACTAGGCGCGGTGATGGACATGACGGATATGACGAGGGCGGCCGTGTCGCGCCGTCACTTTTTGCAGCTGGCTGGCGCCGGCATGCTCGCGCTGACGGGGACCGCGCTTACCGGTTGCGGCAACTCCACCAGCGGCGAGGGCTCCGACAAGGGGTCCAAGCTTGCGGCCATCAAGTCGCGTGGCCATCTGAATGCCGGCGTTAAGAAGGACGTTCCCGGATACGGTTATTACGACACCGCCAAGGGCCGCTTTGAGGGCATGGAAGTCGATTTGTGCTACCAGATCGCCGCTGCCGTCTTTGGCGTGAGCTACAAGGAGGCCCGTGCCCAGGAGCTTGTCGAGTTTACCGACGTAACGCCCAAGACGCGCGGCCCGCTGATCGATAACGGCCAGCTTGACGTGGTCGCGGCGACCTACACCATCACCGACGAGCGCAAGAAGAGCTGGGATTTCTCGACGCCGTACCGCACCGACTACGTGGGACTCATGGTCAAGAAGCGTTCGGGCTTTACCTCGATTGAGGACCTGGACGGCAAGGTCATTGGCGTGAGCCAAGGTGCTACCACGCAGGGGCTGATCGAGCAGATGATCAAAGACAACGGCTTTAGCTGCAAGCCCGAGTTTAGGGCCTTTAGCGGCTACCCCATCATCAAGAGTTCGCTCGACGCCGGCAATATCGACGTCTTTGCCATGGACCGCTCCACGCTGGCCGGCTACATGAACGAGACCGTTGAGCTGTTGCAGCCCGAGGTCAAGTTTGGCGAGCAGGGCTACGGCGTGGCGACCAAGAAGGGTTGCGACCTTTCGGCCGTGGTCGATCAGGTGATTTGCGATCGCCTGGCCGATGGCTGGCTCGATCAAGAGGTCAAGACCTGGGGTCTTGTATAGGCGCATCGTCCAAGGAAGGAATCAAATGCTCGAAGGATTATTTGACGCCGACCGTTGGTCGACGACATTTCAAAACATGGGGCCCTTCTGGGAGGGCTTTGGCGTGACGCTGCAGGTGGTCGTTGCCGGTCTGCTGCTGTCACTGGTACTGGGCACGCTGCTGGGCGTGTTCTCTACCACTCGCTCGCGCGTGCTGCGCGTCATAAGTCGCGTGTACGTGGAGTTTTACCAGAACACCCCGTTGCCCGTGCAGGTGCTCTTTATGTACATGGCCGGTCCGCAGTTTTTGCAGGCCATAACCGGTGCCGACCAGCCGGTGCGCATCGCGCCGTTCGTGCTGGGCTTCTTGGGCGTGGGCCTGTATCACGCGGCCTACATCTCGGAGGTCATCCGCACCGGTATCGAGGCGGTTCCGCGCGGTCAGATGGAGGCGGCCCAGAGCCAGGGTTTCACCCGTGCGCAGGCATACTGGTACATCGTGCTGCCCCAGACGTTCAAGATCATTCTGCCGCCGCTGTGTAACCAGGCGCTCAACCTGGTCAAGAACACGTCGGTGCTGGCGCTTGTGGCCGGCGGCGACCTTATGTACCGTTCCGACAACTTTGTGAGTCTGTACGGTTACCTGCAGGGATACATCGTCTGCTGCCTTATGTACTTCATCATCTGCTTTCCGCTCGCCATGCTGGTGCAGTGGCTCGAGCGCCGCTCCAAGGAGCGTCCGCGTGGCGTGAGCCTGGCCGAGCTGGGGCTCGACAACGTAGAGGAGGCCTAGCGCATGGAAATCTTCAACGCGACCAACCTGCTCTACATTTGGGGCGGCTTTGTTAAGACAATCGAGATCTCGGCGCTGTCGATTTTTTTCTCGCTCATCTTTGGCACGGTGCTGGCGCTCGTTAAAAGCTATGCGCCCCGCCCGTTCCGTATTTTGGTGAGCGCCTATATCGAGCTGTTCCGCTGTACGCCAAACCTGCTGTGGATTCTGTTTATCTACTTTACGGTGCAGGGTTTGGACATTGTGATTTCGACCATCGCCTTCACGCTGTTTACCAGCGCCGTTATGGCCGAGATTGTGCGCGGCGGCCTCAACTCGATTCCGCGCGGCCAGTTTGAGGCAGCGCAGAGCCAGGGCTTCGGCTTCTTTGCCACCATGCGCTACATCATTCTGCCGCAGACGTTTAAGACGATCATTCCGGCGCTGTTTAGCCAGTGCACGACCGTCATTAAGGACAGCTCGTATCTTTCGGGCATTAACGTGGCCGAGCTCATGTACACGGCAAACGTCGTGATGGCCCACGCGATCGATCTGTCGCAGGTGCTTATGCTCTACGGCCTGGTGTTTGCGATGTACTTTGTGCTCAACTTTGGTATCTCGTTGCTGGTTCGCGCATATCAACGCCGTATCGTGGCCGCATAGTCCTGCTTCCCCAAGCACGGCACCTTGCCCCTCAATCGTCGCTTGCGTACATTTAGTACGCGGCGCTCCTCTTTCGGGGCAATCTGCCGCACTTGGGAAACCAGGACGGTCTAAGTGACAAAATGGGAATCAGGAATTGCCTATTTCTCATTTGTTAGAAAGGAATCGCGATGAGCGATCTGGTGAATAAGAAGAGTCCTGTGGTCATTACCATCGCGCGCGACTTTGGCGCCGAAGGCCACGAGATTGGTCGCATGCTTGCCAACGAGTTGGGGATTCCGCTGTACGATAACGAGCTGCTGGTGCGTGCTTCGCTGCGCGCAGGCGAGTCGCTCGACAAGATGGCTGCCTACGACGAGCGCCTGGCCGTGGAGAACATGGCGTTTCTGCCCGACCGCTACGATGCGCGTTCGTACTCGGACAAGTTGTTCCAAAAGATGAGCCAGGTGATTTTGGACCTGGGCGAGACCGAGAGCTGCATTATCGAAGGCCGTCTGTCCGATTACCTGCTGCGTAACAACCCCAACCACATTGCCGTGTTGGTGACCGCGCCCTTTGAGGACCGCGTCGAGATCGTGCGCAAGAAGCGTGGCCTTAACAAAAAGAAGGGCGCCAAGCTGGTCAAGCAGCAGCAGAAGGCGCGCGAGGCATTTTACAAGCGCTACAGTGCCGGCAAGTGGAAAATGACGAGCGGTAAAGACATCGTCGTCAACCGCGCCAAGCTGGGCCGCGAAGGCTGCAAGGACGTTATCGCCGCAGCCTACCGCTACAAGGTGGCTCAGCTCGAAGGCTAACCGGTCGAAACCACCACAAAGGGGACAGGCACCTTTGTGGTGGTTTTTGTTTTAGGCCGAGGGGAAGGCCTTGGTGAGACCGGCGCGCGTCTGCGTGTCGGTCTTTTGGTAGATAGAGCTCAGGTGGCGCTGTACCATGCGCATCGAGATGCCGAGTTCCTCGGCGACCTGCTTGAGCGGGCGTTCGTCCTGGGTCACGGCTATGAGCACGTCGACTTCGCGCGGGGTGAGAGCGTGATTGACGGTGAAGGCCTGGCGCTGCTCTTCGATACTCGGCGCAGCGAGCGCTTTCTCGGCTCGTTGCTGGTGTTCGCGCTCCTGCTCGGTTTGGGGCAGGCGGAACAAGCCGGCTGCCACGAATGTCGCGCAGGCGGCGACGAGCAAAACGAGCGCACCGATCATAATGAGAGAAACATTG
>CABSBK010000123.1 GCA_902475865.1 uncultured Collinsella sp. | reverse complement strand
CTCAACATGGATACTGCCTACCTCAACTGCGTTCTGGGCGTGGGCTTCTCGGGCGGCGAGAAGAAGAAGGTCGAGATGCTCCAGCTCCTGTTGCTGCAGCCCAAGCTCGCCATCCTCGACGAGACCGACTCGGGCCTAGACGTCGACGCCCTGTCCACCGTCAGCCACGGCATGGACGCCTACCGCAAGAGCTGCGACGGCTCCATGCTCATCATCACGCACAACACGCGCATCTTGGAGCACCTGGATGTCGACCGCGTCCACGTTATGGTCAAGGGCCACATCGTACGCGAGGACGACGCCTCGCTCATTCCCTGGATCGACAAGAACGGCTTTGAGACCTTCGAGCACGAGGCCGCCGAGCAGCGCGCCCAGACCGAGGCCGCCGCTGCCGAGCAGCAGGCGTAAAGGGGCGACGCAATGACCAAGAACCGCACCGAGGTCGCGGACATCGACCGCAGCCTCTACGACTTCACCTATGGCGAGGAGGGATTCGAGCGCCTCGACGCCGGCATCACGCCCGACATCGTGCGCGAGATCAGCGCCAAAAAGGACGAGCCGCAGTGGATGCTCGACCTGCGCCTCAAGTCCCTCGAGATTTTTAATCGTTTTCCCGACCCGACGTGGGGTCCCTCCATCGAGGGCCTGGACATGGACAACATCGTCACCTACGTCAAGCCCAACACCGACCAAAAGCACGACTGGGAGTCGGTGCCCGACGACATCAAGAACACCTTTGAGCGCCTGGGCATCCCTGATGCCGAGCGCAGCTACCTGGCAGGCGTCGGCGCGCAGTACGACTCCGAGCTGGTCTACCACAACATGCAGGACACGGCGTCCAAGATGGGCATCGTCTATTCCGGCATCGAGGAGGCCCTGCACGACCCGCAGTGGGAGCCGCTCATCCACGAGAAGTTTATGACGCTCATCCCGCCCACCGACCACAAGTTTGCGGCCCTGCACGGCGCCGTATGGTCGGGCGGCTCGTTTGTCTACGTGCCCAAGGGCACCAAGTTGGACTTCCCGCTGCAGAGCTACTTCCGCCTTAACGCCAAGGGCGCCGGCCAGTTTGAGCACACGCTCATCATCGTCGAGGACGACGCTGACCTGCACTTTATCGAGGGCTGCTCCGCCCCCAAGTACAACGTGGCCAACCTCCACGCCGGCGCCGTCGAGCTCTTTGTGGGCAAGCGCGCGCACCTGCGCTACTCGACCATCGAGAACTGGTCCAAGAACATGTACAACCTCAACACCAAGCGTGCGCGCGTGGACGAGGATGGCGACATCGAATGGATCAGCGGCTCCTTCGGCAGCCACGTGGGCTACCTCTACCCCATGAGCGTGCTCAACGGCCGCCGCGCTCGCTCGAGCTTTACCGGCATTACCTTTGCCGGCGCCGGCCAGAACCTGGATACCGGCTGCAAGGTCGTGCTCAACGCGCCCGATACTTCGGCAACCGTCGAGACCAAGGGCATCTCCAAGAGCGGCGGCATCCAGACCTTCCGCAGCTCCATCGTGGCCACGCCCAAGGCCGAGGGTTCCAAGGCAACCGTGAGCTGCCAGTCGCTCATGCTCGACGACCAGAGCCGCTCCGACACCATCCCCGCCATGGACATCCGCGCCAAGAATGTCGACATCGGCCACGAGGCCACCATCGGCCGTATCGGCGACGATAAGGTGTTCTACCTGATGAGCCGCGGTATCTCGGAGGAAGAAGCCCGTACCATGATCGTCAGCGGCTTTGCCAACCCGGTCTCCAAGGAGCTGCCGCTGGAGTACGCCGTCGAGATGAACAACCTGATCAAGCTCGAGATGGAAGGAGCGATCGGATAATGAAACAGACCACGAACACCGCTGCTACCACCCTTGAGCAGGTCAATGCGATGCCGGCTGCCACATGGGGCTGGCTGAAGATGAACCAGACCAAGCTCGAGCTCTCTGACGAGCTTGCCGCCGCTCCCGCCGAGACCGTTAAGGTTGAGGGCTTGGACGAGCAGTTTACTGGCGTGGCAGACGCGTTCGAAGCCGCCATGGACGCCATCGCCGAGCGCTTCCCCGAGCGCCGCGCCTCCGCCCCCGGCGATGCCGCCGACCGCGCCCGCATCACGCCCGAGACCGAGCTCGACGTGCCCGCCACCTCCGTCTACCAGGCCGGTGCCATTAAGCTGGAGGAGGAGCTCTCCCCCGCTGAGGCCTTCGAGACTGGCATGGGCGAGGCTGCCTACACCTACCTGGCCGACCACGCCACCAAGCGCGTCGTCATCGATGTGCCCGCATACAAGCACGCCACGGTTACCGTGCGTGTGAGCGGTGTCGATGCAGCCGCGGCCATCGCCGCCATCGACGTCGTCGTCCGTCCCCAGTCGACGCTCGACCTGCAGATCGCCCTGGACTCCCCCGTTGCCGGCGAGGGCGTCGTGGGATCCGTGCTGCGCGTGTGCGCCCACGAGTACGCCACCGTCAACGTGGCCTGCACGCAGACGCTCGACGATAGCTGGATCGCACTCGACGATACCGGCCTGTTCCTGGACGAGGGCGCGCGCGTCAACGTGCAACACACCGTCCTGGGTGCCGGCGCCAGCGCCACCGGCCTTGCCGGCGACCTGCTGGGCGATACCGCCAAGGTCACCATCGATACTGACTACCTTGGCGCCCGCGAGCAGGTGCGCGACTTTAACTACGAGCTGCGCCACCGCGGTCGCAAGACCGAGTGCGAGATCGACGCCAACGGCGTGCTGACCGGCACGTCCAAGAAGGTCTACCGTGGCACCATCGACCTCGTGCACGGCTGCAAGGGTGCAACCGGCACCGAGCGCGAGACGGTGCTTTTGGCCAACAAGGGCGTCGACAACAAGACCGTTCCCGTCATCCTCTGCGACGAGGACGACGTTGCCGGCAACCACGGCGCCACCATCGGTCACGTCCGCGACGAGCAGCTGTTCTACCTCGCCTGCCGCGGTCTTGACCAAAACGCCGCCGAGGACCTGTTCATCCGCGCCAAGCTGGAGGACGCCGCGCTTTCCGCCACCGACGAGCGCACCCGCGCCGGCATCGTCCGCCTGGGCAACAACCTGATCGACAACTTTGAAGAGGAGCTCGCATGATCGACACCGAGCACGTTAAATGCGACACCTGTACCGCACCGGAGCCTATGGAGCTCGACGCCAGCGACGAGGCCTCGCGCGGCTGGCCTACCGTCGACATCGAGACCAATCCCTACAAGGCACAATTCCCGCTTTTCCAGCAGCACCCCGAGATCGCCTTCCTCGATAGCGCCGCCACCGCGCAGCGCCCCGCCTGCGTGCTCGACGCCGAACGCGACTTCTACCAGCGCATGAACGCCAACCCCCTGCGCGGACTGTACTCGCTGTCCGTCGAGGCAACCGACGCCATCGCGAAGGTCCGCCAGCAGATCGCCGACCTCATCGGCGCCTCACAGGCCAACGAGGTCGTCTTCACCCGCAACACGAGCGAGTCGCTCAACCTGGTCGCCAAGAGCTTTGCGCCAACGGTGCTCGAGCCCGGTGACGAGGTCGTCATTACCATCATGGAGCACCACTCCAACCTGATTCCGTGGCAGCAGGTCTGCCGCGAGACCGGCGCCAAGCTCGTCTACCTCTACCCCACCAAGACCGGCCAGCTCACCACCGAGGAAGTTCTTGCCAAGGTTGGTCCCAAGACCAAGATCCTGGCCGTGGGCCAGGTCTCCAACGTGCTGGGCGTCGAGAACCCGGTCAAGAATCTCGGCAAACTCGTGCACAAGTACGGCGGCTACCTGGTCGACGGCGCGCAGTCGCTGCCGCACATGCCGGTCGATGTGGCCGACCTGGGCGCCGACTTCTTTGCCTTTAGCGCGCACAAGGCCATGGGCCCCATGGGCATCGGCGTGCTGTGGGGCAAGATGGACCTGCTCAACGCCATGCCGCCCATGCTCACCGGCGGCGAGATGATCGATTCCGTCACCGAGCAGGACGCCGTCTGGGCGCCCGTCCCCGAGAAATTTGAGGCCGTCACCCAGGACACCGCCGGCATCTTCGCCACAGGCGCAGCACTCGACTACCTGGTCAACACGGTGGGTTACGAGAACATTCAGGCCCGCGAGCAGGCACTCGTCCACTACCTGATGGGCGAGCTCATGCAGCTCGACTTTGTCCAGATCATCGGCTCCATCCATTGGGATAACCACCACGGCGTCGTGAGCTTTAACGTCAAGGGCATCCACCCGCACGACGTCGCGAGCATCATGGACATGGACGGCGTCTGCATCCGCGCCGGCCACCACTGCGCGCAGCCGCTGCTTACCTGGCTGGGTGTCGAAAACCTTGCCTGCTGCCGCGCCAGCGTGGCCTTCTACAACGACAAGGCCGACATCGACAAGTTCATCGCCGGCCTGCATCACGTTTGGAGCACGTTCCAGCATGCTTGCCCTCACCCGTTCCATATTCATCCATGCATGAATAATGTATTTG
>CABSBK010000122.1 GCA_902475865.1 uncultured Collinsella sp. | reverse complement strand
ACTTGCGAGTGGTATGACTTGTTTATGACTGAGTTCGTTGCGCTCGATGAGGCGTTTGAACGTTTGGCGGCGGCATCTCCGGCCGATCTGGCCCCCATCGAGGCGGCATACATCGACGTGCGCACGCCGGCGCTGACGGCGCAACTCACGCGTCTGTCGTACCGTATCGACCTACACTTGGACGCCGAAGCACCCGTGAGCGCCGATGAGGTGCGCGCTGCGATCGACACGTTGCGTGCAGGCCATGGCATCGACTACGCACGCGGTAAGAAGGGCAAGCGCCTAGACCTTGACCACACACTGGTGGGCTATGAGCTCACGGCAGGGGAGCGCCCGGACCATCTGGTGCTCATGCTCGACACCCATGCCGACAACGAGGGGTCCATGCGTCCGGAAATTTTGCTTTCTGCCGCTGATGTTTTGTTGCAGGGCTTGACCCCGGGCGTCGATGCACCTATCGTTTCCACCGGTATGCAAGACCTCGTGACCATCTGCTCCTACGATGTCGAGCGTCAGAATCAAGCATGCGAGGACGACGAGGGCCGACTCGTCAGCCCCATACCTGTGCGAACTTGTGGATTTGCTCCACATACTCGTTGACGGGGGTATTATCGCCTGCTACTATATTCGGCTGTTGCACTAACTGATGCATGAAGGGCAAGTAAACATGTACGCAATCGTTAACACGGGCGGCAAGCAGTACAAGGTCGCCACCGACGATGTCATCACCGTCGAGAAGATCGAGGGCAATGAGGGCGACAAGATCACCCTGCCGGTTATCTTCCTCAACGATGGTAAGAAGATCGTCACCGATCCCGACAAGCTGGCCAAGGCCAAGGTTACCGCTCAGATCGTTGAGCAGTTCAAGGGCGAGAAGCAGCTGGTTTTCAAGTTCCACAAGCGTAAGCGCTATCGTCGTCTGAAGGGTCACCGTCAGCAGCTCACCAAGCTGAAGATCGTGAAGGTTCAGGCTACCTCCCGCGCCAAGAAGGCTGTCAAGGCAGAGGCTGAGGCTGTTGCCGAGGCTCCCGTCGCCGAGTAGATTACACTCGTAACGAAAGAGTAGGTATACACAATGGCACACAAAAAAGGACTCGGTTCCTCCCGTAATGGCCGTGACTCCCGCGGTCAGCGCCTTGGCACGAAGCGCTATGCCGGCCAGACGGTAACCACGGGCACGATTCTCGTCCGTCAGCACGGCACGCACATCCACCCGGGTGAGAACGTTGGCCGTGGCAAGGACGACACGCTGTTCGCGCTGGTCGACGGTACCGTTGAGTTCCACAAGGGTATCAAGCACAGGGTCAGCGTACGCCCGCTCGCGAACGCGTAATTCACCCTTCATAGAGCACATATGTGGGAGGCACTTGAGTTTTAGGATTCAAGGGTCTCCCTCTTTTTGTAGGAGGCGATTCTGTTGTCACAGTTCACCGATATCAGCCGCATTAACGTGTGCGGCGGCGACGGCGGTGCCGGATGCATGTCGTTTAGGCGCGAGGCATTTGTCCCCAAGGGTGGCCCCGATGGCGGCGACGGCGGTCGTGGCGGCAATGTCGTCATCCAGGCCGATGCTCAGCTGTCTTCGCTGATCGATTACCGCTTTAAGCATCACTTTCGTGCCGAGCGCGGAACGCACGGTCAGGGCGCCCGCCGCAACGGCAAGAGCGGCGAGGACCTGATCCTTAAGGTTCCCATGGGCACCGTGGTACGCGAGCTCGATCCCGAGACGCAGACCCCGATGTTCGAGATTGCCGACTTGGTACACGACGGCGAGCGCGTCGTCGTAGCGCCTGGCGGTGCCGGTGGTCTGGGCAATACGCACTTTGTGACGTCGGTGCGCCGCGCGCCCGCGTTTGCTCAGCTGGGCGAGCCGGCCGAGGAGCACTGGATTGAGCTCGAGATGAAGCTTATGGCCGATGCCGCGCTCGTGGGCTTTCCCTCGGTGGGTAAGTCTTCGCTCATTGCACGCATGAGTGCCGCCCGCCCCAAGATCGCCGACTACCCGTTTACCACGCTCGTGCCCAATCTGGGCATGGTGCGTGCCGGCGAATATTCTTACGTCGTTGCCGACGTCCCCGGTCTCATCGAGGGCGCGAGCGAGGGGCGTGGCCTTGGCCATCAGTTCCTGCGCCACATTGAGCGCACGGCCCTGATCATGCATGTCGTTGACATGACGGGCGGGTTTGAGGATCGTGATCCGGTCGAGGACTATCGCATTATTAACCGTGAGCTCGAGCAGTATGGCGCAGAGCTCTCGGAGCGCCCGCAGATCGTTGTCGCTAATAAGTGCGATGCGCCGGGCACGGCCTACAAGATTGCCGAGCTTAAGCGTGCGGCGCTCGACGATGGCCATATGTTCTTTGCCGTGTCCGCTGTGACGGGTGCTGGCCTCAACACGCTGATGCTTGCCGTGGGCGAGCAGGTGGCTAAGCTGCGCGCCGAGTTGGCTGTCTCCGATGAGCCGGTCGATTTGCGCGACGATGAGTGGGAGCGCCGTCGCCTGCAGCGCGAGAAGCGTTTCCGCATTGTTCAGGAAGAGCTCCATGCCTTCCGCGTGGTCGGTCGCGCCATCGAGCGTATGGTTATCCAGACCGACTGGGAAAACGAGGAGGCCGTCATCTACCTGCAGCACAAGTTTGCGCGCATGGGTGTTGACGACGCGCTCGAGAAGGCCGGCTGCCGTGCGGGCGACGAAGTCCGCATTTGCCAGCGCGCCTTTGACTTCGAGGGTGCCGAGGACTTCTCGGAGTACGAGGAGGAGTTCGGGGACGCAGGCGAGGACGCTGCTGTTGAGGTTTTTGACGTAGCCGATACCGCGGACGAGGGCGTCGAGGTTGTCGATGCGGCAGAAGTCGCGGACGATGTCGAGACTCCGGAGGGCGAGTAAGTCATGTCGCTGCGCGGTGGAATTGGTCTGCCTGAGCTGCCTATCAAGGATGGTCAGGAGTTTCGGCTTGGCATTATGGGTGGTACCTTCGACCCGATTCATTACGGTCACTTGGTTACCGCCGAGCAGGCACGCGAGTCGCTCGACTTGGATGCCGTGCTCTTTATGCCGGCCGGCTCTCCCGCCTTTAAGCTCGACAAACCGGTAACGCCTGCTGAGGATCGTTATGCCATGACGGTCCTCGCCACCGCTGCGAATCCGGCTTTTTTGGCGAGCCGTTTCGAGATCGACCGTCCGGGCGTGACCTATACGGCCGATACGCTTCATGCCCTTCGCGACTTTTACCCGCCTCAGGTAAAGCTTTACTTTATTACGGGCGCCGATGCGATTATCGATATTGTGACCTGGCACAATGCTGGTGAGATTGCCGAACTGGCAACCTTTATTGCTGCGACACGTCCTGGCTTTGATATCGATACGGCCCGGGCGCGAATCAAAGAGTCGGGCCTGCCGTTTGACGTGCGGTATATCCAGATTCCGGCGCTGGCGATTAGCTCGACCAACATTCGTAAGCGAGTTGCCCGTGGCATGAGCGTGCGCTATCTTACGAGCGAGTCCGTGCTCGGCTATATTCGCAAACGCGGGCTGTATACCGATCTGGGTCAAGAAGATTTTGAGTGATGGGGGTCTACGTTGTCGGTAGAGGATCAGTTTGAGGGCGATGAGCGCGCGCTGCTCAAGCGCATTCAAGAGCTGCTCGATGTGCGTATGAAGGATAAGCGTAAGCGCTACGTTCATTCACTCGGGGTTGCCGAGACTGCGCTTCATCTGGCAGAGGTGTATGGCGTCGACCGCTTTGATGCCGCCGCCGCCGGCCTGATTCACGACTGGGATAAGGTACTCTCCGACGACGAGCTGGTCACGCGCGCTCTGCATTACGGCATTAAGATTGCCGGCTCTCCGTCTGCCGCGACGCCGCTTTTGCATGGTCCTGTCGCCGCCTATGAGCTTCCGCAACTCTTTCCCGAGCTGTCGCCGGCCGTTTTCCAGGCTGTCGACCGTCACACCGTGGGCGCCTGCGACATGACGCCGCTCGATATGGTGGTCTTTGTGGCCGATGCCATCGAGCCCAAACGCCATGGTGATTATGCCCACGCGCTGCGCAAGATGGTGGGGGAGTCGACGCTTGATGAGTTGTTCTTCTCCTGTTTTGCGCAGGGTCTGGTCTACGTGATCCAGTCCGGGCGCTATCTTTATCCCACGGCTATTACGATTTACAACCATTACGCCCAGCTGCGCTAGCTCGGGTGCGTCTAGAAAGAGGTATTCCATGGCCGACGAGACCATGACCGACGAGCAGATTCTTGAAGGTGTGGAGCACAAGAGCTTCGTTGCCACGTCCGACCGTACCGCCGCCTCGCTGTCCGCGAGCGGTGTCGCTGCCGAGGATGTCGCCCGCGCCGCCGCGCAGGCCGCCTACGACAAGAAGGGCGAGGACGTTCAGGTGCTCGACCTGACCGAGCTTTCCGACGTATGCGACTACTTTGTGCTTGCCACCGGTACCAACAACCGCCAGGTCGATTCTATCGTCGACGAG
>CABSBK010000121.1 GCA_902475865.1 uncultured Collinsella sp. | reverse complement strand
GGCTCGGGCTTGTCCTGCTCGGCCGTGCGGTCAGGCTCCACGGGGGCATGCTCCGATTCGAGCGAACCAAACAGTGACAGTTGCTCAGCCATGGTCTCTGTACCTCCCATCCCATACGTCTTTAGAAACAAGAGCCCCACTCGTGGTGAGCGGGGCTCGGATACATGCGTTTACGCGACTGTTACAGCGCCATCGTACGGGCGCGGTCGATACGCGCCAGGCAGTCGTCGCGGCCGACAAGCGCCATGGTCTCGCCCAGCGGAGGGCTCACCATGTTGCCGCAGACGGCGACGCGCACGGCCTGGAACACCACGCGCTTCTTGAGGTCCATCTGCTCGGGTAGCGGCTCAAGCGCGGCGTCGATGTTGGCGGCCGTCCACTCGCTAACGCCCTCAAGCGCGGCCTTGGCGGCGTCCAGAATGGCACCCATACCCTCCTTGGCCAGACCCTTGTTGACGGACTTCTCGTCATACTCGAGCGTCTCGGCCGTGGCAAAGATAGGAGCGGCGACGGTCACGGCGTCGGCCGGCATCTTGGTGCGCGGCTTGACGATAGCGGCGAGCGCGTCAATCCAGTCCTCGCCGTACTCGACATTGCCCTCGATGAGGCCCGCCTCGTGCAGCTCGGGGACCATGATCTCGTCGGCAAACTGAGCATCGGACATGCCGTTGATGTACTCGGCATTGACCCAGTCGAGCTTCTTGGGGTCGAAGGTCGCCGGGTTCTTGGAAATGCGGTCGAGCGAGAACTTGCTGGCCAAGACATCGCGCGGGATGATCGTGGTCTCGCCGTCGAGCGACCAGCCGAGCAGCGCCAGGTAGTTAACGAAGGCGTCGGGCAGGTAGCCGGCATCGCGGTACTCCTCCACCGAAGTGGCGCCATGGCGCTTGGAGAGCTTCTTGCCGTCGGCGCCCAGGATCATGGAGATGTGGGCAAACGTGGGCACGGGCGCACCGAGGGCCTCGTAGACCATGACCTGGCGCGGCGTGTTGGAAAGGTGGTCGTCGCCGCGGATGACGTGGGTGATCTTCATCATGGCGTCGTCGACGACGGTCGCGAAGTTGTACGTGGGCGTGCCGTCGGAGCGGAAGATGACAAAGTCGTCGAGCTCCTTGGCGTCGAAGGTCACCTCGCCATGGACGGCATCGTGGATGACGACGTCGCCGCGGTCCTCGGGCACCTTGATGCGCAGGACGTAGGGCTCGCCGGCCTCGATGCGGCGGCGTGCCTCCTCGGGATCAAGATCGCGGCAACGACGCTGATAGCCCTGGAAGGGGTCCTTGCGCTCCTGAGCGGCCTTGCGATCGGCCTCGAGCTGCTCCTTGGTGCAGAAGCAGGGATAGGCCTTGCCCTCATCCCAGAGCTGCTGGGCGGCCTGCTTGTAAAGGTCCAGGCGCTCGGTCTGGGCATAGGGACCAAAGTCGCCGCCCACCTCGGGACCCTCGTCCCAGTCAAGACCCAGCCAACGCATGGCGCGCAGAATGATCTGCGTGTTCTCGTCGGTGGAACGGGTGGGGTCGGTGTCGTCGATGCGCAGGATGAACGTGCCGCCGTTTGCGCGGGCAAAAGCCCAGTTATAGATAGCGGTGCGGGCGCCGCCGATGTGCAGCTTGCCCGTCGGTGAGGGTGCAAAGCGGACGCGAACGTCTGATGCCATGGAAATCTCCTCGATTGCAGGATGGATGTCTAACCGCACCAGTATAAAGCATCAACGCAACCTCCGCACAAAGGGCACCGACCTACTCATTGGGGACAGACTTAAATGACTACCCAATGAGCACCCGACTGGCCATTTAAGTCTGTCCCCAATGAGTAGGTGCGGAAAGGGTGTGAATGTTGGATTTACGCGCTATGATGTCCCCTTGCATACAGAGCCCGGCGGAATGGTAACGGTCGCCGGGACGCGTTTTTGAAAGGACAATCATGTCAGAAGAACTTCGTTCCATCCCACCCCAACACGGGTCCTTTGTGTTTACGTCGGAGTCGGTGACCGAAGGTCATCCCGATAAGATCGCCGACCAAATCAGCGACGCCGTCCTCGACGCAATCCTCGCCAAAGAAATAGAGCTGCAGGAGCAGGGCTATATTGCGCCCAACGGCGTGCCCGCCAACGTGGAGAACGTCCGCTGCGCCTGCGAGACCCTCGTGACCACCGGCACCGTCATCGTCGCCGGCGAGATTCGCACCCAGGCATACGTTGACGTGCAGGAGATTGCCCGTGGCGTCATCCGCCGCATCGGCTACAACCGCGCCAAGTTTGGCTTTGACTGCGATACCTGCGGCGTCATGAGCCTCATCCACGAGCAGTCCCCCGATATCGCCCAGGGCGTCGACGAGTCGTTTGAGACCCAGACCGGCGTCACCACCGACCCGATCGACCTGATCGGTGCCGGCGACCAGGGCATGATGTTCGGCTACGCTTCCAACGAGACCAAGACTCTCATGCCCATGCCGCACTACCTGGCAAGCCGCCTGGCCGAGCGCCTGTCCGCCGTGCGCCACGACGGCACCCTGCCCTATCTGCGTCCCGACGGCAAGACCCAGGTCACCGTGCGCTACGAAGTCGGCAAGCCCGTCGAGGTCACGACCATCGTCATCTCCACGCAGCACGCCGCCGAGATCGAGGACATGGGCAAGATCAAGACCGACCTCATCGAGCACGTCATTACGCCGGTTATGGCTGCCGAGAACATGCCGTGGGATAGCGCCGATATCTACGTGAACCCCACCGGTCGCTTTGTCGTGGGCGGCCCCATGGGTGACACGGGCCTCACCGGCCGCAAGATCATCGTCGACACCTACGGCGGCTACGGCCGTCACGGCGGCGGTGCCTTTAGCGGCAAGGACTGCACCAAGGTCGACCGCTCCGCCGCGTACGCCGCGCGCTGGGTCGCCAAAAACGTGGTCGCCGCCGGTCTTGCCGACCGCTGCGAAGTCGAGCTGGCCTACGCCATCGGCGTGTCCAAGCCCCTTTCGATCATGGTCGATACCTTTGGCACCGCACATGTTGCCGAGAACAAGATCGTCGAGGCCGTGGAGAAGACCTTCGACCTGCGCCCGGGCGCCATCATCCGCGACCTGGACCTGCGCCGCCCCATCTACGAAAAGACGGCAGCCTACGGTCACTTTGGCCGCGAAGACCCCGACTTCACCTGGGAGAAAACCGACCGAGTCGAAGAACTCAAAGCAGCCTGCGGTCTGTAAGCTAACAAGAAAAGCCACAGCCAAATAAAAACGCACCAAAAGAAGTACCGGCTCCAACCGGTACTTCTTTTTTATTTAAACGGTGGTGAAGATGAGCCGACCTGGGACATGGAATAGGTCACAGACCGATAAATTTTGCAGCAGAGCGACTCCAACCATGTATCCTAAGTTCCGAGGGCTTTGGTATTTGGTCGATCGCGAGTTCCGCACGAGCCGGAGGCCACTTAATGTGGCCTCCGTGCGAGCAGGACTGTCCGAGCAGGCGACCAAATAGTAAAGCCCTCGGAACGGCGGGACAGAGTATGCCCCTCGGGACGACGAGACAAGGCAAAGGAGCAGCCATGGCAGGCAAGCCGCAAACACTAGCTACGACCTCGGCATTCGAGATCTTGGGCCCCGTCATGGTCGGCCCCAGTTCATCGCACACCGCCGGCGCCCTGCGGTGCGCCCAGGTTGCCGCTAGCCTGCTGGAAGGCCGCATCACCAAGGTCACCTTTGGCCTGTGGAACTCCTTTGCCCACACCTACCGCGGTCACGGCACCGATCGCGCGCTCGTCGCGGGTATCTTGGGCCTCGATACCGACGACGAGACCATCAAGCAGGCCTTTGACCTCGCGCGCGAGCAGGGCCTCGACTTTCACTTTGACATCAAGGGCGACGACGCCTCCATCCACCCCAACACCGTCGACATCGAGATGGTCGACGACACGGGCGCCACGGCACAGGTCCGCGGCGAGAGCCTCGGCGGCGGCAAGATGCGCATCAGCCGCATCAACGGCGTCGGCGTCGACATCTCGGGCATGTATTCCACGCTCTTCGTGGCGCACCAGGACGTTCCCGGCGTGCTCGCAGCACTCACGAACCTGCTCGCCTACGCACACGTCAACATCGCCTTCTGCCGCACCTACCGCACCGAGGTGGGCGGCCAGGCCTATTCCGTCTTTGAGACCGACGGCGCTCCCGACGACACCGTCGTCCCCATGCTGCGCAAGCTCGACAATGTCGATTACGCCACGTTTATCGAGCTCCCGGGCTCGGCCTCGTCGCTCTCCCCCGGTGTCTCGGCCAAGGAGATCTTCGACGACGGCGAGCAGTTGCTCGATGCGTGCGCCGAGCTCGGCCTGAATATCGGCGCCGTCATGGCCGTGCGCGAGGCGCGTCTGACCGGCGAGGCCCATGCTATCGCAGCCATGCGCCGCGTGCTCGACGTCATGCGCGAGGAGACCACGGCCCCCATTGCCAATCCGCAGCGTTCGCTCGGCGGGCTTATCGGCGGCGAGGCCAAACTCGTCGATGCCACCAGCCGCAACGATTTGAGTGCAAGCCTGATGGGCCCC
>CABSBK010000120.1 GCA_902475865.1 uncultured Collinsella sp. | reverse complement strand
ACGTGGCGGGCAAGACAGGTACGGCCGAGCGCGCCGATGAGAACGGCGGCTACCTCAAAGAGAACTACATGTCGTCTTTTATGGGGTTTGCCCCGGCGCAGTCGCCCAAGGTCCTGTGCTATATCACCCTTGACGGAACCCCGTCAGGCTCCGATGCCGCCGCAGTGCCGTTCCAGTCCATTATGGCCAGTGCGCTTGACGTGTTGGGTGTCCCGCGCACCAAGTAGGGGGTTACTATCTATGAAATGGCCAGTCGGTTAATCCGGGTTGTTCACACGCCCTGCACCACGCGTAGGCGGCGCTGGGATACAATACGCCGATAGCATTATTAGGTTTACAGGGGAGCTGCAATGATAGAGATCGCCGTCAACAATCTCGCGGCCGCAACAGGGGCCCGAACCGTGACGGGAGAAGCCGATCGGGTATGCCGCGGTTGCGTTATCGACTCGCGCCAGGTTGAGGAGGGCACGATATTCGTCGCCTTCCCGGGTGAAAAGGTCGACGGCAACGACTTTGCTTCCCGTGCCATCGAGTCGGGTGCCGGCGCCGTAGTGATGACGCGCGAGCCCGATGCCGAGCTGCTTTCGCTGGCCCATGAGAAGGGCTGCGCCATCCTGCATACCGATGACCCCGAGGAGTTTTTGCTGCGCCTGGCTCACGCTTATCGTTTGGAGCTTGGCTGCCTGGTAATTGGCATTACCGGCTCTATCGGCAAGACGACGACCAAGGACGTGCTCGCCGCGGTGCTCGCCAAGCGCTATCGCGTTTGGGCAACCAAGGGTAACTACAACAACCTTATCGGTATGCCGCTCACGGTGCTGGCGGCCCCTGCCGACACCGAGGTTCTGGTGCTCGAGATGGGCATGAACCATTTCCACGAGATTGAGCGCATGTCTCAGTCCGCCAATCCCAACCTTGCCATTGTGACCAAGATCGGCACCTCCCATATCGGTATTCTGGGCAGCCGCGAGAACATTGCCCGCGCTAAGTCCGAGATTGTCCAGGGCATGTGCGCCGCCGGCGACTTCTCGCCGTTGCTGGTTTTGGGCGGCGAGGACGACTTTACGCCGTTCATTCGCGATACGTTCGCCCAGCCTGCGGGTATTGACGTGATGCTGGCAGGTGTCTCGGACGACGACGAGGTCCGCGCACGCGACATTCGCGTCGACGACGAGGGCCATCCGGTCTTTACGCTCGACTTTGGTCAGGGCGACACGATCGATACCATGCTTGCCATTCCCGGCGCGCAGTCTGTCCCCAATGCCGTCAAGGCCGCGGCGGTTGCCTATCGCCTTGGCGTGACGCCCGAGCAGATCGATGCCGCCTTTAGGGGTCTTACGATTACCGGGCATCGCCAGGAAATCAAGCGCGCCAAGAGCGGTGCCCGCGTCATCGATGACTCATATAACGCCAGTGCCGAATCGATGGCAGCCGGCCTCGACCTGCTGTGTTCGCTTTCGTGCACGGGTTCGCGCATGGCGGTTCTGGGCGAGATGGGCGAGATGGGCGACGAGGCTCCTCGCATGCATGAGCTTGTGGGCGCCTATGCGGCGGCCAAGAAGCTCGATATGCTCGCATGTGTCGGCGGTGAGCTTGCCCAGCGTATGGCTGAGGCCGCGCGCATGATGGGTATGGATGAGGACCGCATTCAGGTGTTCTCCGACTATCAGCAGGTGCTCGAACGTATGGGCGGCGCACTTGAGCAGCATGATGTCGTGCTGGTCAAGGGCTCACGCTTCGTTGAACTCGATCGCTTTGTGGAAGGTGTGTGCTAGTCCATGTTCGGCAATCCTTCGTATCCTACGTACCAGGCATTTTTGGGATTGGGCATCGCCGCTGTCATCGCGATGCTGCTTATGCCGTGGTGGATTAAGCTCCTGAAGGTCGAGGGCATCGGCCAGCAGGTTCGCGCCGATGGCCCCAAGCGTCACCTGATTAAGCAGGGCACGCCCACCATGGGTGGCGTTATCATCCTGGTTGCCGTTTCGCTGACGTGCCTTTTGATGGGAAAGCTCACCACCGAGCTCGTGCTTGTGCTGCTCGCCACGCTGGCAACCGGCGTTCTTGGCCTCATCGACGACCTGACTTCTGTCACGCACGGCCGCTCGCTCGGCCTGACGCCTCACGCCAAGATGATTGGCCTTACCCTCATTTGCGTTACCTTTACCGTGCTTGCCGTCAACTGGTGCGGCGTCGCCCCCGAGATTCGTTTCCCCGGTGGCCTGACGATAGACCTTGGCGTGCTCTCGACCACCATTTGCGGCCTTTCTTTTCCGTGGCTCTACCTTGTCTTTTGCTGGCTGATGATCGCGGGCCTTTCCAACGCCGTAAACCTCACCGACGGCTTGGACGGCCTTGCCGGCGGCACCTCCATGATCGCCATGCTGGCCATGGCTGCCATGGCGTTTTTGCACGGCGATGTGAACCTGTCCATCTTCTGCACGGCGTGCGCTGGCGCCTGCCTGGGCTTTTTGTGGTTCAACTGCTATCCGGCGAGCATTTTTATGGGTGATACCGGCTCGCTTGCCCTGGGTGCCGCTTTTGCCTGCACCTCCATCATCACCAACACCGAGGTCGTTTCCCTCATCATCGGCGGCCTGTTTATCGTCGAGACCCTGTCGGTCATGATTCAGGTCGTCTACTTCCACTTTACGCACAAGCGCGTCTTTCTCATGGCGCCCATTCACCATCATTTCGAAAAGAAGGGCTGGGCCGAGACCAAGGTCGTCATCCGTTTTTGGATTGTCGCCGCGGCCTTCGGAGCCCTAGGCCTCGCGTTGTTCTTCCAGTTGGGATAGTGGTTTTTCATGCCTCTTGCTGATGTCTTTAGCCTACTCGTTTTGGGCCAGGGTAAGTCCGGTCTTGATGTCGCTCGCTGGGCGCTTGCGCATCCCGAGCGCGTGAGTGCTGTTACCGTTTACGGTGGCGGCACGTCCGAGCCCAATGATGCCACGCGCTCGCTCGAGGCACACGGGGCATCGTTTGTCTACGGAACCGAGCAGGTCGAGGGCGCGTTTGATGTATGCGTGACGTGTCCGGGCATCTCGGAGTTCTCGGCATTCTTTAAGGCTGGCCGCGATCACGCTGCCCAGATTATGGGTGAGCCCGAGTTTGCCTACCGTCTGTCTCCCCAAAATTGGATTGCCATTACGGGCACCAACGGCAAGACGACAACTACGTCGCTGACCGATTACCTGCTTAAGGCGGCGGGCGAGGCGAGCGTTGCTGTCGGCAACATTGGCGAGCCTCCGGTGAACGAGATCGATGGCCGTGCGCATAACGAGTGGTTTGTGGCGGAGCTTTCGAGCTATCAGATCGCAACGACCCAGGAGCTTCACCCCCGTGTGGCGGTGCTGCTCAACATTACCCCCGATCATCTGGGCTGGCATAAGAGCCATAAGAACTATGCGCTCGCCAAGATTAAGCTCTTCGAGAATATGGTCGACGATGATCTGGTGATTGTTGACGTCGAGGATGCCGGTATCCACGATTTCGATGAGTACATCTATGTTCCGGGCCGTCGCATCTGCAAGGTTGCTTTTGACGAGCCTTCGGGCGAGGACGCCGCATTTGTGCGCGATGGCAAGATGATCGTTCGCCTGAAAGGCGTCGAGACCCCGCTCGTCGATACGTCCGAGCTTAAGATTTCGGGCCATCACAATGTAATCAATGCCCTGTGTGCTGCCACGGCGGCCCTGGCGGTCGGCGCCGATGTCGACGGTGTGTGTCGCGGCCTGGCCTCGTTCCAGCCGCTGGAGCACCGCGTTGAGCCCTGTGGCGAGATCGATGGCGTGCGCTACGTCAACGATTCCAAGGCAACGAACACCGATGCGGTCGAAAAGGCCCTGACGGCGTTTCCCGACGACGACGTGATCTTGCTGCTCGGCGGTCACGATAAGGGCACGCCGCTCGAGTCCTTTGCCCGCGTTGTGATGGACAACGTTCGCTCGGTGGTCTGCTTTGGAGACGCGCGCGAGCGCTTTACCGCCGCTATGGACGAAGCGGATGTCGACGGTGATGTCGATATCGCCCAGGCCGACGACCTGCGCGATGCCGTGGACGTTGCCCGTTCGCTGTCGAGCCGCGGCGATGTGATCTTACTGTCGCCCGCCTGCTCTTCGTTTGATGAGTTCTCGGGCTACGAGGAGCGCGGTCGCGTGTTTAAGGACTATGTGGCCCAGCTTGCCGCTGCGTCTAATACGCAAATGGAATAGGGGTTGCCGGTGAGAGAGGAGAGCCCCCGACAGAATATGAGGAGGCCCGACTCGGACCGTGCTTCCTCGCAGCGCAGCACTCCGCGCGCCGGTCGTCGCACGCAGGGCATCGGCGAACGTTATATCGCCGGCGTCCCCGCACGTATCATGCGACCCCGCCTGGTCTTTTTGACCTGCCTGTTCTCGCTGGTCTGTTTTGGCCTGCTTATGGTGTACTCGGCATCTTCAGTCGAGGCGCTTCACGAGAACGGCTCCGCGACCTACTTTTTGTTTCGGCAGTTTATGTTCACTGTCGTCGGTGTTGCTGCCCTCGAGTTCATCGCGCGCGTTGC
>CABSBK010000119.1 GCA_902475865.1 uncultured Collinsella sp. | reverse complement strand
GCTGGAACATGCCCTCAAACTTGAGCTTATCGAAAGCATCAATCTCCTCGGACACATGGACGTGGTAGCTGTTGGTAATGTAGCCCTTGTCCGTCACACCCGGAATAATGCCAAAACGACGCTGCAGGCACTTGGCGAACTTGTAGGTCGTCGACTCAAGCGGGGTACCGTACAGCGAGAAGTCGATATCGCTTTCGGCCTTCCACTCGGCGCATTTGTCGTTCATGTGCTGCATGACGGCCATGGCAAACGGCGTGCCTTCCTTCTCGGTGTGACTGTGGCCCGTCATGTACTTGACGCACTCATACAGACCGGCATACCCCAGGCTGATGGTGGAATAGCCGCCCACGAGCAGTTTGTCGATCGTCTCGCCCTTCTTAAGGCGCGCCAGGGCGCCGTACTGCCACAGAATCGGTGCGGCATCCGAAAGCGTGCCCATCAGGCGCTCATGACGGCACAGCAGGGCACGATGGCACAGCTCAAGGCGCTCGTCGAAGATCTTCCAGAACTTGTCCATGTCCTGATGCGAGCTCAGTGCGACATCGGGCAAGTTGATGGTCACAACACCCTGGTTAAAGCGGCCATAGTACTTAGGTTTGGTCGGGTCATAGTTCAGCGCGTTGGCAACATTGTTAAAGCCGTTGCCCGAACGGTCGGGCGTCAGGAAGCTGCGGCAACCCATGCAGGTGTAGCAATCGCCATTGCCGGCGGTCTCACCCTTAGACAGCTTGAGCTCACGCATCTTCTTCTCGGAGATGTAGTCGGGCACCATGCGCTTGGCGGTGCACTTGGCAGCCAGCTGGGTCAGGTAGAAGTACGGGGAATTCTCGTGAACGTTATCGTCCTCGAGCACATAGATAAGCTTGGGGAATGCCGGGGTAATCCACACGCCGGCCTCGTTCTTAACGCCCTCGTAGCGCTGGCGAAGCGTCTCCTCCACGATCATGGCAAGGTCGTGCTTCTCCTGAGGCGTACGGGCCTCGTTAAGATACATAAAGACCGTCACGAACGGCGCCTGGCCATTCGTGGTCATAAGCGTCACGACCTGATACTGAATCGTCTGGACGCCGCGACGGATCTCGTCACGCAGACGGTCCTCAACGACCTCACGGACCTTCTCGGCAGACGCAGAGACGCCAAGCTCCTCGAGCTCGCGGGCAACCTCGACACGAATCTTCTGGCGGCTCACCTCGACAAACGGAGCCAGGTGGGTCAGCGAAATCGACTGACCGCCGTACTGGGAAGAGGCGACCTGCGCGATAATCTGCGTCGCGATATTGCAAGCAGTCGAGAAGCTGTGCGGCTTCTCGATCAGCGTGCCCGAGATAACGGTACCGTTCTGGAGCATATCCTCCAGGTTCACCAGGTCGCAGTTGTGCATGTGCTGGGCGAAGTAGTCGGAATCGTGGAAGTGAATCAGGCCCTCGTTGTGGGCATCCACGATCTCCTGGGGCAGCAGCACGCGCTGCGTCAGGTCCTTGGAAATCTCGCCGGCCATGTAGTCGCGCTGAACGGAGTTGACGGTCGGGTTCTTGTTGGAGTTCTCCTGCTTGACCTCTTCGTTATTGCACTCAATCAGCGACAGGATCTTGTCATCGGTCGTGTTCTTCTGGCGCTTCAGGCTCTGAACATAGCGGTAGATGATGTAGTGGCGAGCGACCTCGTAGCAGTCGAGACGCATGATCTCGTCCTCGACCAGATCTTGGATCTCCTCGACCGATACGGTGTGACCGGCCTTCTCACATGCCTCGGCGACGTTTTGTGCCGCATAGATCACCTGGCGGTCGGTAAGGCGAGAGCCTTCCTCGACCTCCAAGTTTGCGGCGCGGATCGCATTGACGATCTTATCGATGTCAAAAGTAACCTCGGTGCCGCTGCGCTTGATGATCTTCATCCTCTTGCCTCTTTCGCATCGTAGCCTCATTGCGCTTCAGGGCCAAACGATGCCCGGCAGGGTTTGGCCCTGTCTTGCGGCGCCGTTGCGCAATCTGTGTTCTCGATAACCATAGGCCCTCATGCGGACAATCCTCGCAACCAATCCAGGGGCTCAAAGATCCATCCAAATGGGGCGAATAAGGTTCTCGCTCTCTGTCCGCCATCTATCATACGACAAAGAGGCATCTATATCCTGTATTCTTTTTTTAGGTCAAACACAACATATAGTGTTTCAGCAGGTCAAAGCAATTGGTTAATTTGCAGACGCATTAATTATGAGGGGCTCTTGGCAAGTCGGTAAAACGTTACCAACACGGCTACCTGCATGGCAGTTATAAAACCCCCTTGTCAAGCCGCTGACAAATCCTACCAAAACCAAGCCGCTCGCGCCAAAAGATTCCAAAAGATTATGCTTGACCAACATGTTGCGGTCGAATGCCGGCGGACGGAGCGACAGGACTGCAAACGCTCGGAAGACTACAGCCCCGGCGCCCCGTCCGCCGGCATTCGATGGGCGGGGAGCTATTTCTTCTCTTCGCGAGCCATCATGCGACCGAGAGCCGCTGCAAAGGGATCGAGCAGCACACCGGCGACGCGGTTGACAGGTAACTTCATAGCCGTAAGCCTTTCAGGGTTATTGGTAGAAAGAGGGCCGCCGGCATATGTCGGCGGCCCCGTTAAAACATGATGTGCGGTAAAGCAACTACTCGAGCGGCTACTCCGCCTCGCCGCTGGCCGCCATCTTCTCGGCCTCAGCAAGCTGGGCCGGGGTGAGCTTGCGATATTTAATGGCGCCAAAGACGACACAAGCCGCACAGACGATCATGCCGGCGATGAACTTCTGGTCAATCGTTGCACCAAACGGCGACGTCACGGCCTCAAACACAATGGGAGACAGTGCCATGCCAAAGTTGATGCCGGCCATGCCAATGGCGAGGTTAAACGCACGTCCCTCGGGGGCAGAGTTGCCAGCGGCAAAATTGCCCTCCAGCGGCACGTAGGTCTCCTTGCCCAGCGCGACGACAAAGCCCGCAACGCACAGCACCATAAAGGCGGGCGCAATCAGCGTCAGGCCCAGGCCAACGAGCGTCACGCCCCACGCGATCGGCATGGCCAGGTTCTTAACCTTGGCAAACAGCGGACCGACCAAAAGACCAGCCGCAATACCGGCAACGGTCATAACGGTAGAGGCAAGACCGGCCTCCACGGTACCGCCAAAGCCGCGACCCACAACAAGCAGCGAAACGTTGGAGCTGAAGAGCTGGAACGTGAGTACGAACACAAAGCTCATGAGCGTGATAATCGCGACCTCTTTAGGCATATTGGCAAACACGTTGACCTTGCGCTTGGGCTCAAGATGACCCTCGGGAAGGCAAACAGCCTCGATCACGATGAAAATGATCATGATGAAGTACGCCGCATAGCTGTGGAACCACTCGGCAGAACCCAAGATGCCGGAAACCATCGTCCAGATAATGCCGCCCAGTGCAACAAAAGTGGAGTAGATGCCCATGACAAACGAGCGTTGCTTGCCGCCAAAGTAATCCGCGATAAGAGCGTCCGTTGAATTCTGCACGGCGCCGAGACCAAGGCCCATGACAGCAGAAGCCGCTAAGACCTGGCCGAGCGAGTCGTGGAACACCAGCACCGAGGCGCCTGCCAGCATCACGATAACGTGACCGACGAGCGTCGTCTTCTTCTTGGACACGCGAGAGGCAAGCTGTGAAGAGACGAGCATGGCGGACAGCGCCATCATCAACGGGATGATGCCGATGATCATCTGGACGGCAGCGATGTTTTCGTTGGGAAACGCCGCCGCGACAGAGGCCACGATGGGGACGGGCACCAACATGCCCATAATGCACATGGCGGCAGCATAAATGCCCACCAGGTACTTGATCTTGGTTTTATCCATGATCCATCCTTACACTTAGAGAAAAGGGTCGGAGCGGCCAGGCATCACCAGCGGCCGCCCCAAACACAGCACTATTAGTCGTTAAATCCGGTGAACACGGGTTCTCCGCTGTACACGAGCGCTTCCTCGACACCGTCGAGCACGCGACAGGCACCAGCGGCCATAGCCTCGAGCTCAAACTCGCCCGGATAGGCAGACACGGGGGCGATCCAAGAGCAGCATTCCTCAATCGAGGCAACGAGCTCCTTGCTGTGGACCATGCCGCCTCCGAGCAAGATGCCGTCGACATCGCCCTTCAGCACACAAGCCATCTCGCCAATCCACTTGCAAATTTGGTAGACCATTGCATCCCAGGCGCGAGCCGCAGCCTTATCGCCCGCAGCGGCGCGATCGCACACCTCGATGGCATCGGACGTACCCAAAAGGTCAACGAAGCCACCGGTCTTCATGCAATGGGCGCGGGCAACGTCGAGACCATGCTCTGCCGTATACTTCGCGACCTCGATCGCGGGAACCGATCCGCAGCGCGTCGGCGCCATGGGGCCCTCGCCGCCAACGATGTCGTTGCCGTCCACCATCTTGCCCTTAAGATGAGCCGAGATAGAGATGCCGCCGCCGATATGGCAAACAATGAAGTTGCACGCAGAATAGGGGCGACCGAGCGTTGACAGATGGCGGATGGCGGTCTCTTTTAGCT
>CABSBK010000118.1 GCA_902475865.1 uncultured Collinsella sp. | reverse complement strand
GAGCTCGACGGGCGCATCGGTGCGAATGGTCGCAACCTTGCGGCTCAGCAGCGCATCGTCGATGTGCGCACGCAGGTTCTCGCCCATCTTGCCCCTGACCTCGTCAGCGTGCGCGATGACCTCGTCCAAGCTGCCGTACTGCGTGATGAGCGCGCTCGCCTTTTTGGGGCCGATGCCCGGTACGCCGGGAATGTTGTCCGACGTATCACCCTTTAGACCGTAAAAATCGGGCACGAGCGCCGGCGTAATGCCGTGATACAGGTCATCCACGCTCTCGGGCGTCATAATCGCCACGTCGGACAGGCCCTTGCGGGTCGAGACCACGTTGACGTGCTCGGTAACAAGTTGATACATGTCGCGGTCGCCGGTCACCAGTAGCATGTCGCAGCCGGCCTCTTCACCCAAGCGCGCCATGGTTCCCAGGATATCGTCGCCTTCCCAGCCCTCGGACTGCAGAATCGGCACGTTGAGCGCGGTGAGCAGCTCCTTAATCATAGGGAACTGCGCGTGCAGATCGGGGTCCATGGGCGGGCGCTGAGCCTTGTACTGCGGCAGCATCTCCATGCGCACGCGCGGTTTGCCCTTGTCAAACGCCACGACCACACCGTCGGGGTTAAAGGCATCGATCATCTTGAGAAACATGTTCAGAAAGCCAAAGATCGCGTTGGTGGGGCGACCATCCGGCGCGTTCATGGTCGGCGGCACGGCGTGGAAGGCGCGATGCATGAGCGAGTTGCCGTCGATAACGGCAAAGGTGCGGCGCTTGTCAGACATATTGAATACCTCGCTTTGGGCTGGGCACGGTTTGCTCACTCCAGTTTACACGCTCCCCGCCCCGCGGCCACCGCACATCAAGCTCCCCCGCCACCGCACGCTCCCGAGTGATACGATGGCTCACGGTACATCAACCAGCACGATCGATCCGAAAGGAGCCTGCGTCATGGAGCGTCCCTGCGCATGGAAAAAGTACACGCCGCAGCAAATCGAGGAGCTCGAGGAGCTTTGCCGCGGCTATAAGCAGTTTTTGAGCGAGAACAAGACCGAGCGCCTGTGCGTCAAGACCGGCATCAAGATGGCCGAGGAGGCGGGCTACGTCGACCTGGAGACCGTGATCGCCGATGGCCGCGAGCTCAAGGCAGGCGACAAGGTGTACGCCGCCAACCACGGCAAGGACCTTATGCTCGTCAACCTGGGCACCGCCCCGCTCGAGCAGGGCTTTAACATCCTGGGCGCCCACGTGGACTCGCCGCGCCTGGACCTCAAGCAAAACCCCGCCTTCGAGGCCGGCGACATGGCCTACCTCGACACGCACTACTACGGCGGCGTCAAGAGCTACCACTGGGTGGCCTCCCCGCTTGCACTCGTGGGCGTCATCTGCAAAAAGGACGGCACCACCGTCGACATCAACATCGGCGACAAGGCAGACGACCCGGTCTTTACTATCTCCGACCTGCTGATCCACCTCTCGAGCGAGCAGATGGCCAAGCCCGCCAAGGACGCCGTCGACGCCGAGATCCTCGACGTGATCGTGGGCGGCCGTCCCGTCAAGTTCGATGAGGACGACAAGGACGCCCCCAAGGAGCCCGTCAAGCAGATGTTCCTAGATATCCTCAAGGAGCAGTACGACGTCGAGGAGGAGGACTTCCTCTCCGCCGAGATCGAGGTCGTACCCGCCGGCCCTGCCCGCGACATGGGCCTCGACCGCTCCATGATTTTGGGCTATGGCCACGACGACCGCGTCTGCGCCTACCCCTCCATGCTCGCCCAGATCAATGTGGCCAATGTCGAGCGCACGAGCATCACGCTCATCGTCGACAAGGAGGAGATCGGCTCCGTGGGTGCCACCGGTATGACGAGCCGCTTCTTCGAGAACACCGTCGCCGAGATCATGACGCTCGCCGGCGAGGATAGCCCGCTGGCCCTGCGCCGCGCGCTCGCCCGCAGCCGTATGCTCTCCTCTGACGTGTCCGCCGGCTTCGACCCGGGCTACGCCGGCAAGTTCGAGACCAAGAACGCCGCCTTCATGGGTCGCGGCCTGTGCTTTAACAAGTACACGGGCAGCCGCGGCAAGGGCGGCTCCAACGACGCCGACGCCGAGTACGTGGCCCTCGTCCGCGACATCATGGACGAGGCCGGCGTGGACTTCCAGACCTGCGAGCTCGGCCGCGTCAACGCGGGCGGCGGTGGCACCATCGCCTACATCATGGCCAAGTACGGCATGAACGTCATCGACTCCGGCGTTGCCGTCCTGTCCATGCACGCCCTGTGGGAAGTCGCCAACAAGGCCGATATCTACGAGGCCTACCGCGGCTACAAGGCCTTCCTCGAGCGCGCCTAACCAACCCTCGTAAAACGAGCCCAACCAGCCCTTTATAACTTGCGGTGAAATAGTTCCCAGACATGCCTTTTAACAGGCAAAACAGGAATTATTCCACCGCAACTTCCTTTTTGGCAGAGGAGAGTTCATGCTGCAGGTCATCATTTCGCCCGCCAAGCAAATGCGCGCGGCCCAAGATGCTTTTGAAGTCCTGGGCATTCCACCCTTTGTGCGCGAGACGGCTCGCCTCCACCGCGCACTGCTAGATATCGAGCGGAATGAAGGCAGCGCCGGCCTGCAGGCGCTGTGGAACGTGAGCGACAGGCTGCTCACAACGTGTCTGGATACGCTTCACGAATTTATGCCCGTCCTGAGCGATACCGACCTCGCAGATCCCGATATCGCGCGTCGAATCTCCCCCGCCGTCATGTCCTATCACGGCATTCAATACCAGAGCATGGCACCCGAGGTGATGGATGCCGCGCAGCTCGCATGGCTGCAAGACCATCTGTGGATCCTCTCGGGCCTTTACGGATGCATACGCCCCTTTCATGCCGTCGAACCGTATCGGCTGGAGATGGGCGCGAAGCTCGCCGTCGACGATGCCCGAGACCTCTACGCGTTTTGGAGCGACAAGCTCGCGCGGGCTATCGCCCCGGCAGGCTCAAACACCACGATCGTCAACCTCGCCAGCGTAGAGTATGCCAAAGCCGTTCTGCCCCACCTCGCGGGCGACGCCACAGCCGTCACGTGCCTCTTTGGCGAGGGTATCCGCAACGGGAAGCCCATCCAACGGTCGACCGCCAGCAAAAAGGCGCGCGGCTCCATGGTGCGGTGGATGGCGGAAAACAAGGTCGAGGACGCCGGCCGTCTCACCGAGTTCAACATCGGCTATCGCCACGCCCCCGAGCTCTCATGCCCAGGCACCCTCGTGTTCATCAACGAACAGATGCTCTAGAGCCGGCACCCAACACTGACCCGCTCAGCCTTCTCTATATAACTTGCGGTGGAATAGTTCCTATTTGAGCCTTTTATCGCACAATCAGGAACTATTCCACCGCAACTTTTATGAATTGGCTGGCTAGGCTCGACACCTATTCTGCTAGACCGTCGGCCTTTGCAATCCCGTTTGTCGAACCGTCCTGATAGACAATCTTGACGTACTCAACCTCGGACACCGCAACACCCGTCGGAGGCTCCAGACGCCATTCCGTCAGGGCGATATCCATGGTCGTGGGCACATCTCCTTGATCTTTGAGCTTCACCGTCAGCGTTTTGAGCGCCGCGTCAAACGTCACGCGTTCGATTTCTTCGCCTGGAATGGACCCACCACTCAGCTGCAACTGCACAAACTCATCGCGCGGGTACCAATAATCGCCCGGAATGGCGAGCGTATTGGCATTACCGCCAGTACTCCTCACCGTCATAATCGGTAGGCTATCATCGGCCTCAAACTCCCAGGCAGTGCCGCCGCGACCACCAAACGTCCAGATACAAACGGCAATCACAAGCACGGCAAGCACCGCAAAACCAATCGCGACAAGGCCATGGTGCGCACGGCTTTCCTCGGCCGATACATCCCATTGCGTCTCTCGATATAGATGCTTGTCTTCCATGTTCGCCTCCCCATGGACATGCTCATCGCGTCAATCGTACCCATTCAGGCTATACTTGAGCCCACCACATAAACGGGGAGCTTGCAGGACAAGACGGCAGGCTGAGACTGGGCGCGCCCGCCCTGACCCGCAAACCTGATATGGGTAATGCCAACGAAGGGAGCCGTGCCAATGAGCACACAGACCGAGCCCAAGCTCGTCACGCAAATCGACTTCGCCCGCGCCGGGCAGATCACACCGCAGATGAAGGAGGTCGCCGAGCGCGAGCATCGCGACCCCGAGTACATCCGCGAACGCGTGGCCGACGGCCGCATCGCCATCCCCGCCAACATCGTGCACATCAAAAAGGGCATGCGCGCCTTTGGCGTCGGCGAGGGCCTGTCCACCAAGGTCAACGTGAACCTGGGCATCTCGGGCGACAAGGCCGACGCCGCCGAGGAATGGAAGAAGGTCAAGATCGCCGAGGACTTTGGCGCCGACGCCATCATGGACCTCTCCAACTCGGGCAAGACACGCCAGTTCCGCCAGCAGCTCATCGACGAGACGCCGCTCATGGTGGGCACCGTCCCCATGTACGACGCCATCGGTTACATGGAAAAGCCGCTGGTCAAGCTCACCAAGGACGACCTGCTC
>CABSBK010000117.1 GCA_902475865.1 uncultured Collinsella sp. | reverse complement strand
CAAGTGGCATCGACCACGGTAAGGTCGCGCTCGCGAGCGGCGTCAATGACTTGCGGCACCACACCGTGGGCGCGGATGATTACGGTGCCCGACGCGGCGTCGTCTAAGGCGTCGGCAAGACCGACGCCTGCCTCGGCGAGCTCACGTACCACGATGGGGTTATGGATGAGCGGACCCAAGGTGTGGACCTGAGCGCTCTCCCCTGCCTGCGGCGCGGCAGCCAGCGCCATGTCGAGCGCGCGCTGTACGCCGTAGCAGGTGCCGGCGTGGGCAGCGCTTTCGATGGTGGGGGTGTCTGCCTTGCCGGGCATAGCCTCGGCGGTATTCATGACTTTCTCGCCCATAGCTAGAACCTGCCCGGATGCTCGGCGCACAGGTCGTCGCGCATGCCGTAGACGCGGTTCATGGCCTCGGACTCAAACCATGCCAGGCGCTCCTTGCGCTTGAGCTCGGCCGGTGCATCGGATAGCGAGATGGCCTTGCCGGCACGGATCCAGCACTTTTTGGGGCGCATGAGCTTTTTGCCCTTAGGCGTAATATCGGACCAGCCGCAGATGGCGAGCGGGTTGACGGGCGCCTTGCCCATCTGGGCAATGAGGGCAAAGCCGCCGTGGACCTCGGGCTTGATCTCGCGCGAGCGGATGCGCGTGCCCTCGGGGAAGATCAGGACGTCCTCGCCGCGCTGCAGTGCATGCTGGGCGGCACGCAGGCACTTCATGTCGGCGGTGCCGCGCTCGACGGGAATACCGCCCACACGGCTAAAGGCCCAGCGCACGATCTTGCTTTTCGCAAACTCGGACTTAAAAATGGGACGAATGCGGCGGCCGCCAAAGAACAGCGCCGTCTCCACGGCCAGGAGCTCGGCCATCGAGGTGTGGTTGCAGATGACCACGCTGCCGCGGCCTTCCTGGCGCTCAAACAGCAGGTCGGCGTCCTCGACCTTCCAGCGCCACATGAGCTTGGAGAAAGCCCAAAGGATTGCCATGACCACGGCGACGGTGCCGCGGATGAGCGCCGGGAACTCGGCGTACGGGGCGTTGTAGTAATCCTCGGGCGTCTGCTTAAACAGGCGCATGGGCTACCTCCTTTGGTTGATGAGGTCCTCGATAATGCGGACGACCTCGTCGATGGTGTGGGCGGTGGAGTCGACGTGCACGGCGTCCTCGGCGGGCACGAGCGGTGCGACCTCGCGGCTGCTGTCGAGCTTATCGCGCTGCTTGAGGGCGTCGAGGGTCTCGTCGACCTCGGCCTCGAGCTGCTCGGTGGTGAGCGGCTGGGCGTCGTTTTGGTGGCGCTGCAGCACGCGGCGACGGGCGCGCTCGCGCGGGTCGGCGGTCAGGAACACCTTGACCTGCGCGGTGGGGAACACGACGGTTCCGATGTCGCGACCCTCGGCGACGATATCGCGGTCCTCGGCGGCGCGGCGCTGGTGGATGAGCATGGCCGAGCGCACGCCCGGGTAGGCCGAGACCTTGGACACGTTGGCATCCACCTGCGGGGTGCGGATAGCAGCCGAGGCGTCCTTGCCGTCAATGGTCAGGCGCGTGTCCTCGCCGGTGCCGTTGGTAAAGCGAATCTCAATCTGCTCGGCGAGGGCGTCGATGGCCGGCTCGTCGTCCAGGTCGATGCCGCGGTCGAGCGCGGCGAAGGTGACGGCGCGATACATGGCGCCCGTGTCGAGCTTGTTAAAGCCCAGCTGGCGGGCGATCTCCTTGGCGACGGTGGACTTGCCGGCACCGGCGGGGCCGTCAATGGCGACGATCATGCAATGCTTCCTTTCGGTGGTTGACGTGCTGGTATGGGACGCGGGCGCTGGGGCTTGGCGGACTGGCTAGCCTGTGTAGCGCTCGCGGTAGGTGTTGCGCTTGGGCGCGGAGCCGTGGCTGCCGTGGTGGCGGGTGCGGCTGGCGGGCGTGTCTTGGGGCTTGCCGCCGTTGCGCTTGACGCTCGCTTGCTTAGGCGGGATGCCGCCGGCCTTGAGGATCTGCACCTCGCGGTCGGTGAGCTCGCGCCACGAGCCCTTGGCCACGTCCTTGAGCTCTAGGCCGGCAAAGTTGCAGCGGTGCAGGCGGATCACCGGGTGGTGGATTTTGCTCAGCATGCGCTTGACCTGGTTCTTGCGGCCCTCGCGGATGATGACCTCAACGGCGGTGGTGCCGGGCTTGATGCCCTGTGGGGTCACCGCCTCGGCCTCGCGAGCGTTAATGACGCGGCAGATTGCCGGCTGGCACAGGCCGTCGTCGAGCTCGATGCCGCGACGGAGTGGTTCCAAGTCGCGATCGGTCAGGCGACCGTCCACGAGCGCCTGGTATGTCTTGTAGACGTGCTTGCTGGGGTGCAGCAGATCCTGCGACAGGTCGCCGTCGGTGGTAAAGAGCAAAAGGCCCGTGGTGTCGCGGTCCAGGCGACCCACCGGGAAGAGCCCCGGAAAGCGGTCGCGCGGGACCAGGTCGGCCACGCAAGGGCGCTCCTGCGGATCGCTCATGGTGGTGAGGTAGCCGGTCGGCTTGTAGAGCATCAGGTACACGGCGCCCTGGCCGAGCTTGACGGGCATGCCGTCGACCTCGATATGGTCGCGGTCGACGTCGACCTTGGTACCCAGCTCGGTTGCTACCTCGCCGTTAACCGTCACGCGGCCGGCGGTCATCAGGTCCTCCGAGCCGCGGCGGCTCGCCACGCCCGCGCGTGCCAAAAAGCGCTGCAGGCGCATCGTGTGCGGGTAGACGGGCTGGGCGTCACCTGTGGGCGCCGTAGCGTCCGTGGCGCTTGCGATGCGTGTCTCCTCTGCTTCGTTAATCCTCGTCATGCATGTCCTCCGAGCTGACACCGCTGGTCAGGATCTCCTCATCTGCGGTGTCCTCAACATCGGTATCGATCAGCTCGCGCTCTTCGTCCAGATCTTCGGCCTGCTCCTCGAGCGTGGACTGAATGCTGCGGCCGCTCAGGCGCTCGCGGATAAACTGGCGCGACTGCTCGTCGGGGGCAAACTGCTCCAGGTCGGGCAGATCGCGAGTGGAGCGCAGGCCGAACTTTTCCAAGAAGGCATTGGTCGTGCCGTAGATGATGGCCTGACCGCGCTGGGGGTCGCGGCCGAGCTCGCGCACCAGGCCCTTGTCCACGAGCGACGCAATGACGCCGTCGGAGTTGACGCCGCGGATGCCCTTGACCACCTCGCGCGTGACGGGTTGGTGGTAGGCGATGACGGCCAGGGTCTCGAGCGCCGCCTGCGACAGTTTTTGCGTGTCCCAGCTCAACACGTAGGCCTCGACCACATCGTGGTAGGCGGGGTGCGTGAACAGGCGCCAGCCGCCGGCGACCTCGCGCAGCTGAAAGCCGCGGTTGGCCTCCTCATACTCAACCTTGAGCTCGGCCAAAAGCGACGCGCACTCGCCCGGGGCGATATCCAGCGCGCCTGCCAGCGCGGGTGCGCTCACGGGGTCGCTCGACACCAGCAGCAGCGCCTCGAGGGCGCCTTTGAGGCTGTTTGCCTCTAGCGTAGAAAGGGTTGACATGGTTGCCGCTCCTATTCGGTGAGCTCGGGGCCCTTGCCGGGCACATAGGCCTCGGCGCCCTCGACGCGGTTGATTTGAATGGTTCCAAAGATCTCGTCTTGGCTCAGCGTGAGCGAGCCGCGTTTGGCGAGCTCGAGCATGGCCAGGAAGGTAACGACGAGCTGCTCGGTGGTGGCGTCGCCGTCCAGCAGCTCACGGAAGGTGCAGGTTTGGTGCGCCATGGTAAAGCGGTCGACCGAGGCCACCGTCAGGTCGAGCGGCACGCGATGCGGTGCCACGTGCTCGGCCTCCAGCAGGAAGGTCTGGCGCTTGCCGTCCAGGTCGGCGCAGATGACGGCGAGGCCGCGCAGGGTAATGCCGGCCAGGTAGTCGGGCATAAGGCCCAAGAACTCGGGGTCGGGACCGGCCACGCGCGGATGCATGCGGCTCTCGGCCTGCATGCGCGCGCCAAGGGCCGCTGCTGCGCCCTTAAACTGCTTGTAGGCGATCAGGCGCTGGATCAGGACCTCGCGCAGGGCATCGCCATCGAGCGCACTGAGTTCCTCGAGGTCTTCGTCGTCCTCGTCATCGTCGACGGATTTGCTGGGGGCCTCCTGGGGCACCAGCGAGGCGGCTTTAATGTCCAAAAGGGTTGCCGCGACCAGCAAAAAGTCGCTCGCCACGTCCAGGTCCAGCGCCTCGATGCGCTCAGCCTCGGCAAGGTATTGCTCGGCCACCTCGCTGATCGAAATGGCGCCGATATCTACTTTTTGGCGGGTTACCAGCTGCAGCAGCAGGTCGAACGGTCCGCTGTAGACCTGCGTCGACACACGATACGACATCTTCGACCTCCTTTGACGGCGCCTTCGCGGCGCGGTTTGGGTGCATGTTGCGACCGTTTTGCACGATCGACCTGTAAGTTTACCTTAGATGCCGGCGATTGCGAAGTTGAGCAGCCACTCGGCGAGCGGATACACGGTAACGTCGAAATACCGGCCGATCACGTCGATGCCGGTCCACATGGGCAGCAGGTACAGCACTAGGATGAGGATGGGCATAGCGTATTGCTGCAGACGATAATAGTTGTTGAG
>CABSBK010000116.1 GCA_902475865.1 uncultured Collinsella sp. | reverse complement strand
ATCATCGCCCTCGCCCTGCGGCACGGCGCGTGCCACCATACCGGGGCGACCGCGCCACTCGGCGCGGTGTTCAAACAGAAAATCGGAAAGCCCGTTAAGGTAGCCGCTCTCCACCAAGTTGCCAATGCCGCGGCCGCCCTTGGCTTTGACGGCGTCCGTCATGGCAATGGAGTGCAGCAGCTCGCGGGCGGCATCGGTCGCCTCAACCGTAATATCGGGCTGCGCCTTATGCACGTTGCGGTTAACGGCATCGATCTTGGAATTGAGGATCTGAAGTGCCACGGCATCGTCGATAAAGTTGAAGATCACCACGTTGTCGCCGATACGGCCCAAGAACTCGGGCTTAAACTCGCGATCCATCTCGGTGCGCACGCGCTCGCAAATCTCGTCATAGGGCGTGTTGGGCGCGATGGTATTACGAACTTCGTTGCCCTGCGCATCGATCTCAATCTTGGAAAAGCCGATGTTGCTCGTAAAGAAGATGACCGTCTCAGAGAAGTACACGGTATTGCCCTGGCCATCGGTCAGGCGTCCATCTTCGAGAATCTGCAGGAACTTGTCCATAATGCTCGGCGCGGCCTTCTCGATCTCGTCGAAAAGAACCACCGAGAACGGATTGGCCTTGACCGCATTGGTAAGCTGGCCGCCCTCGGCATAGCCCACGTATCCCGGAGGAGCGCCAAAGAGCTTTTGATCGGAGTTCTCGGCACCGTACTCAGACATATCAAAACGCAGCATGCTGCGCTCATCGCCAAAGAGGAGCTCCGTAATGGCCTTAACGATCTCGGTCTTACCGGTACCGGTGGGACCGCTCAAAAACAGAACACTCTTGGGTTTAGAGCCAGACGAATGGGTAGCACCCGAAAGGCCCATAACGGAGCGCTTGAGCACGGTGACGGCCTTCTCGACGGCCTCGTCCTGACCCTTCACGCGGCGCTTGATCTTTGCCTCGGGATCCTCCTCGAGCTTCTCGAACATCTGCTGCCATTTGTTCTCGCGAAAGCCGTACTTATACACGTCGACGAGCTTGGGAAGGATGGCCTCAATTGAAGCATCGGGGTTTTGCATATCGCGCTGATACATGCGCTGCAGGCCCTCGAGCTCCTTAACGCTCATGCCGTCGGTGGTATCGATAAAGCGACGCACCGCACGGTCATCGGAATCGGACAGCGCCTCACCAAAGCCAAACTTGCTCTGAATATAGGCTTCGCGCATGTCGCGGTCGGGATGCGGCAGCGTGATGGTACGCAAGAAGGGGTTCTCCTCGATAAACCACACGGGCAAGTTGCGCACGTTATCCGTTACCAGAATGAGCGTGTTGACAGCCGTGCGGTTAATAAGGCGTGCTTTGCTAGCACCAAGGTACAGATTAAGGAAAAACTGCGTCTCGTCGGGCATAAGGCCGGTCGAGGAGGCAAGCAGGCGCGACGCCATGTTGACGATCACGCAAAGCGGCTTAGCCTCGGTGCCGCCATCGGGATTGTCATTGTATTTCAGGCGCAACATTGAGCGGATAACCTCGCCGTATGATGGTAGGCTCGACTGCTCGGTGGCATATGCTTGGCGGCCATCGGCGATGCAGGCGTTCGCCTCCATCATGCGGTCGTCGCTCTTGGAAGCCTCGTCGTGTGCCAGCGACACCAGGCGTTTGCAATCGACGTTGCCCATGCTGCTCGAGAACAGCTGGATGGGATCGAAATATGCCACGTTGTACTCAACTGAGCCATTGGCGTCTTCAAAAAGGCCGCGCACGACCTCGGCGAGCTCCGAGAACTGAAGGCCGCCGTCAACCACATCGGGATACTTGTCATTCACGTTGCCCTCAAGGATAAAGAGGCTCTTCACCCCTTTAAAGTTGAGCATCTCGCGCTGCCAGGATTGGCGCTCGAAATCAGTTGCCATGTGTTATACCTCCTTGACAGGAAATTCATGGTGGTAGCGGTTAGCAATGCCGACGGTGTTAACCGTGCCGTCCTGAACAAAGTTCTGAAGCTGACGAGGCTGCTGAAGATACTGATCGTAGTCATCGTGCGGGCGGTCGCTCAGATAGATCACGCGCTGGTTAGTCGAGCCACGCAGCGCACAATCGGGCACGTTGAGCTCGTCTACGTACGGACCGTCGATCAGTACATCGATGAGGGGCTTGAGTGTCTCCCACGTATCCGCACCGATCACCTGCGGCAGCTCTTCAAACGTGAATCCGGTGTAAACGAGAATGTCGTCGTAGGCACAGCGGATCGTTGTCAGCAGCTTCACGAGCCCTGGTGCCTGCTCGAGCGGATCTCCACCCGAAACTGTCAGTCGATGCACGCCATGTTCGTGCGCCGTATCGAGCAACATCTGCGCAAGCTCATCAACGTCGACATCCTGCTCGGGCAGCTGCATCCTAAGTTCGGGCGAGATACATCCGGCGCAGTGCTTAGAACAGCCGCTAGTCCAGATTGCGATGCGCTCGCCTGGCCCCAGAGAAACGACAGGCGCGAGCATCTGGCTAACGAACATCCGAGTAATCCTCGCCGGGGTCGAGCGTACGATATACGGCAGACGTGCGCGCGAGCGAACAGCCACACTCTTCACAGCCATCCCCGACCTTTGCGCGCTCATCGGCAACAAGGTGTAGACGACCACACTCGGGACACTCGACAAACCAGCCCTCAATGCCGGCAGACGGGCTGGCGGCTGGCGTGGCGGGTGCCGCAGCGGGCGCGACGGCCGCAGGCCGCGGCGCAACCGCCGTCTGAGCCTGCGTGGGCTGCACCGCAGGAGGCTCCTCCACGGTGACCATCAAACGTAGCTGGGCAAACTCACCAGATGCCGCCGGGATCAGCAGCACGTCACCGGTATGGATCTGCTGGGACACGCCGGGAGCCAAATTAAGAATCTGGCCGCCGCGCATAAGAGCCGTTCCATTATTGGAACCCTCGTCGGCAACCAACCACGCGCCCTGTTCAAAGCGAACGCTGGCATGCTGGCGAGATATTGCAAAATTCGACGCCATACTGGGAAACGCGTTGCGCCCAAGCACGGTCATACCCGTAAGACGCAGCTGCTCACCCATAGCTGGATCGGCAAGCGTAAGCGCAGGAACCGCAGGAGTAGCTGCAGCATTCGCCATGGGTTGCGGCGCGGGCTGCGGCATTGGCGCGGCAACCGGAGCGGGTTGCGGAACGGGCATGGGGGTAGGCTGCGGCATCGACATGGCCGTGGGCTGCTGCGCGGGCGCAGGCATCGGTTGTGGGGTGGACATCGGTTGTGGCACGGGCGCCGGCTGAGACATAGGCGCGGGTGCCGGCTGCGGCGCGGGCACGGGAACAGACTGATACACCTGCTGGGACGCAGACTGTTGAACCGGTGGTGTACCACCCATCGAAGAAGTCGCAGGATAGACGGCGGGCGCTGGACGTTCACCACTAGGTGCAGCGAAGTCTTGCACCGGAGCGGCAGGCGTCGACGGCGCAGGTGCTACGCCGGCGGGACGCAGAGCACCGCATTCCTCGCACATATCGCGCTCGTCATCATTATCAAAACCGCATTCTGGGCATTCCCATGTCATGATTTACCTCATCTCTCTTTGCTTGAGCTGGCTTGCTTGGCGACGGTTGCGCAGGCGGCGCTCCGCATCTGCGGAAGGCGCAGGCGGCACGTAATCGTGCGGGTGAATCTCGACGGCGGCAGCGGGATTCGCGGCCTGCGTGGTCAATCCTGCACCCTCGGCCGGAACGGTTACGCCGTAGGCCTTAAGATCCTCTTCGAACTGTTTGTAGAAGTCACAGAACTCAATCTGGTCCCTATAGACCTTCTCGACAGTCGCTTGATCCTGCGGCTTCATGTCCTTGATGATGGTCGGATTATCAGGATCCTCAGAAAACTCCTCGGGGTTGGCTGCGACAACGCGGATGATGAGTCGATCTCTTTTCGTGCTGCGCAAAAGGGCAATGGCCTTGTTCTGCTTGGTGTCAAACATCAATCGCCAGGGCTTTCCCGAACCCTCCATAACGGCATAGCGAGTAACGTCAATACCGCGAGCAGCCATGACCTCGTTGATAGAACGCTCGATATAATCGTCCTTCATAGCATTGGCAAGGGCAGCCTCCGCTTCATCGTTTGCAGCATAGACATTTTCGATCTCGTGCAATTGTTTAAGCGGCAGGCTCTTTCCGTAACGGTTGTTGGCACGTTCGATGCGCGCACGATACTCTTCGTAGACTCGGTGCCGTTCGCCCGATTCATACGTAGCGTTTTTTACTACGTACTCAAAATCGTTCATCATCTTCATTGCCGCTAGGCGATCATCGATGCGCGAATCAGGCCCAAGTGCATCAAAAGCGGCGCGGACGCTCTCAAACTTTGCAGAAATACGGTTTCGAAGGGGGATATCGAGCGCTTCGTCCTGCATAAGCGGCGTAACACGTCCCGCCCAAGTCTCAAACGCGCGAGCCGCTTGTTCGAGCGACCCCTCCTCTTGTTTGGTCGTTGATTCGGTAAGGTAGTGAAGCGCCTTCTTCAGGTCCACGCCGCCGCCAGGACCAACAACATAATTCGTAATTTCCGCGACATGCTGGGCGCGAAGGCGCTCGGCAGTCTGGACAGCCTTGAGTTGAGCTTGCGACTGCTGAACGAAC
>CABSBK010000115.1 GCA_902475865.1 uncultured Collinsella sp. | reverse complement strand
ATAGTTTTGGCGGAGGCAGTCAGATTTGTGGGTGTTAAACCAAAGAGTGCCCCTTTTGACTAGTCGTTTAAGAGCGTTCCCAATGACTAAGTTGCAGGTGGTTGCGGTTGTGTTACACTAACGCTGCGTATATGACGCAATCATCTCGATACAGATCAATGATGTCCGTCGTTTTGAACGGAACTAGACTGTTTAGCCGCCCTGAAGGTTTATGCAGGGAGCATGTGATCACAGGGCTTGAAAAGAAAGTTGAGCAAACACTGTGTCTGATCAACAGCAAGAAAACGAAATAACGACGACGCAAGCCGCTCCCGCTGCACCGGTTGCGTCGGACCAGGTCGCGGCGCCCGCGCATGCCTCGGCTCCTGAGACGCCTAAGGCTGCTTCGACGCCTACGCCTGCAACGGCTGAGAAGGCCGTGCCTGCAACTGGTGAGGAGGCTGCTCCGGCAAAGCCCAAGCGTACGCGCCGCACGGCCAAGCCTGCTGCTGACGGCGAGGAGGTCACCAAGCCCAAGCGCCGTACCACGCGCACGACGCGCGTCAAGCGCACCGTTGCAGCTGACTCCTCGGCGCCGATTTCCGATGAGGTCGCGCAGGCACGTGCGTTGGCGCAGATTAGCGAGGCTCAGGTGGTGCGCGCCCGCCGTCGTGCTGCCGAGCGCGAGGCCGCGGCTCTGACCGAGCTTGCAGCTCCGTCTGTGCCCGAGACGCCTGCCGCCGACCAGCCGACCGAGAAGCCGGCGCCGCGCACACGCCGTCGCACGGCTGCTAAGGCCGAGCAGGTTGCCGATCAGGTAACCCCTGAGCTCACTGAGGCTTCGGTCCGTTCCGCGGCAGGGGAGGGCACATCGCCTGCTGAGCCCGCTGCGCCTGTCGAGGCCAGCGAAGTTCCCGTTGTCGATCCGGCTTTGCGCCCGCACCGTCGCGGTCGCAAGCCCAAGGCCTTCGTCGAGGCAGAGAAGGCCGCAGCCGCAGCCGCCGCCGCTCGGGATGCTGCGGCGACCGCCGAGTCTGCAACCACTGCCGATGCACCCGTCCAGGATGCTACGACTTCCGAGGCCGCTCCCGCCGATGTCGAGCTCGCCGATGTCCGTCCTGGTCGCAGCCATCGTACTGCTGCTAAGCGCACGTCCAAGGCAAAGGCTGCCAAGAAGGGTGCGTCCGAGGATTCCGCCGAGACGACCGTCGATGCATCGATTGATGCCGCCGAGCCCCAAGACGTCGAACAGTCTGCGTCCGAGAAGCCCAAGCGCGGTCGTAAGAAGTCCGCTAAGGCCAAGGCGTCCGAGCAGCAGGCTGATGTCGAAGCGCAAGTCGATTCCGGCGCCGAGGGCAATGACGCCGCTGCGGCCAATGCCGATGCCGCCGCAACCGATGGCGCCGCGCCCGCCGAGGCCGAAGACGGCGCTCGCCCCAACCGTCGCCAGCACAAGCGCAACGACGAGCGCAACGAGCGCAAGGACGAGCGCAACAACGACCGCCGCAACCGCCAGCGCGATCGCAAGCAGCGCAACAAGGAGCGTAATGCCGCTCCCACCGAGCCCACGCTTTCGCGCGAGGAGCTCGCGGCCATGAAGGTCGCCGAGCTGCGCGAGAAGGCCAAGGAGTTCGAGATTGAGACGACCGGCAAGAAGAAAGCCGAGCTCGTCGAGGAGATCTACGTCACCGCCGCGAAGGCCGAGGGCTTCCGCGACATCAAGGGCATCCTGCAGATTCGTCCGGACAGCTCCGGTATCATCCATGCCCATGGCTACATGAAGTCCAACGACGACGCCTTCGTGCCCGCCTACCTCATCCGCTCCGCGCGTCTGCGCACGGGCGACGTCATCGAGGGCTCGCTTCGTCCTTCGCGCGGCGGCGACAAGCGCGCCGGCCTCGCCAAAATCACGACCGTCAACGGTCTAGACCCCGAGCAGATTCGCAACCGCCCCAAGTTCGGTGACCTCACCCCGGTCTATCCCAACGAGCCGCTGCGCATGGAGCATGGCAAGGACTCCATTACCGGTCGCGCCATCGACATCGTGTCGCCGATCGGCAAGGGTCAGCGTGGCTTGATCGTGTCCCCGCCCAAGGCCGGCAAGACCACGATCCTCAAGAAGATCTGCCAGTCTATCTCGATTAACAACCCCGAGGTGCACCTCATCTGCCTGCTCGTCGACGAGCGCCCCGAAGAGGTCACCGATATGCAGCGTTCCATCAAGGGCGAGGTTGTGGCGTCGACCTTCGATATGCCCGCCGACAACCACACCCGCGTGGCCGAGCTCGTCATCGAGCGCGCCAAGCGCATCGTGGAGCTGGGCGGCGATGTCGTGGTGGTGCTCGACTCCATCACGCGTCTTGCCCGCGCCTACAACTTGGCGGCGCCCGCCTCGGGCCGCATCCTTTCGGGCGGCGTCGATTCGGCGGCGCTGTATCCGCCCAAGCGCTTCCTGGGCGCAGCCCGCAATATCGAGAACGGTGGCTCGCTCACCATCCTGGCCTCTGCCCTCATCGACACCGGTTCCAAGATGGACGAGGTCATCTTTGAGGAGTTCAAGGGCACCGGCAACATGGAGCTTAAGCTCGACCGCGACCTGGCCGACCGCCGCATCTTCCCGGCTATCGACCCCGTTGCCTCCGGTACGCGTAACGAGGACCTGTTGGTTGACGAGCAGATGCGTCCGTTTGTCTTTGGCCTGCGTCGCATTCTTGCCGGCATGAACAACACCGAGCGCGCGGCCGCATCGTTTATCAAGGGTCTTAAGGGCACCAACACCAACCAGGAGTTCCTGGTGCGTTCGGCCAAAAAGCACAGCGACTACGAGCAGACGTTCTAGGTTGTCATCCACGCGCAGCGATAGTCATCAGTGCAATAAAGGGTCGGGGCTTTGAGCCTCGGCCCTTTTCTATATTGCCGCTCCGCGCTTTTTTGACCATAAGACTGGCAAGCAGCAGGTTTCCCGTTTCAATCCGACATCGTCGCTTGCAATCGACAGGGCGGTTTCGCATAATAGCTTTTAAGCTTCGCGACGGATAACGCAGATGAAACGAACCATATACCGTTGCTTTGGGGCATAGCCCCGCTTCATCTTCTCTCGCGCAGCCAACTGAATGATGCGATTTGGGTGCTGGAAGATGGGGAGAGCTCATGGCTTCTTCTGATGCAACACAACGAGCAGTCCTTGCCGGACTTTCGTGCGGGATCGGCCTTGCCGCTCCCGTGGTTATGTATGCCGCGACGCTGCCGTTTTCGTCTGTGAACGAGACGGTCGTGGCGGGTGCGGTTCCCTTCGCCGTGGGCGCGGTGGCGGGCGTGGGTATCTATGCCGCCTCGCTGGGTATTTCCGAGTACCGTGCGCAGCGTGAAGAGCGTCTATTCCAGCCTGATGCCATGGGCGGTGCCGCCAATCTCAATCAGCATCAAAGCGAGTTCAAGACCGCCTCGATTCCAGCTCAGCAGCAGGATGCGACTCCTTACGTTGCGGCTTCTGCTTCTCAGGCTCAGGCGGAGCAGTCTACCTCGGCATTCCTTTCCGGCCTGACTGGTGCGTTCCAGCGCCGTCATGCCGATGATGGTGTCCCTACCATCGCTCGAGCCGCAGATGCTATGGACGAGGACGAGGCTTGGTCCATGATCGACAGTATGCTCGACGACGATTCGCCGGTGAGCTGCGACCCTGCACACTCGCGCGACGTCTATCAAGTCGCCATCGACGAGCTCACCAACGGCGGGCAGACCGGCTCCTTCAATCGCGACGACATCGCCGCCGCGGCACGCGCCGTGTCTGGCTCCCAGGCCGCCCCTGCGGGCAGCACGGCGGCTTTCGTGGCACTCGTTGCCAACGCGGCAGCCAATAACGCCTACAACGCTACCTCGGCGGACGCGAACGCTTCTGCCGACAATTCGTACGTTGATGAAGCCATGACTGCGGACGAGGAGGCCGTTGCTGCCCGCCGTGCCGCCGAAAGCTCGCTTTGGGGCGCTCCTGCCCAGCAGCAGGCGGCTGAGGCTGCGCCGTACAATGCAAACCTCGCCAGCATGCCTATCATCTCCGGTGCCGTGGACATCGATCTCGATGACCTCGATGAGCCTGCAGCCATCACCGCATCGATTGATGCCCAAGATCGCATCGACACCGGCGACCTTCCGGACGCCTCGCTCGAGGTTGATGTTCCCATGGCCGATTACTCGGGCCACGAGGACATGTGGGCCGCCGCCACCGCGATTCTGGATGAGATTGACGAGCCTGCTCCTGTTGCAGCCCCCGCTCCCGTCGCTGCCCCTCAGCCTGCTGCCCCCGCCTATGTCGGCCGTCACAGTGCTGTTTTCCCCGAGGATACTGCCCGTATCTCACGCGAGAGCATCGAGCGGGCCGAGGCTATTGCCGCCGGCATTATGGAAAACCGTCGTCACGAGCGCGTCAATCAGATCCTCGAGGAAGAGATCGAGCGCCTGCAGTCCTCTACCGCCAAGCGTACGGGCCGTGCCTATCTGAGCGTTATCGAGGGCGGTACCGCCAGCTTCGCGCCGCTCCGCGCGGAGGCATAACTTCTGCATGGTTAAGATCAATCGAAAATGGGCGGTTGTAACCTGCCTGATGGCGCTCTTGATCTGGGGCAATTCGCTGGTTCCCGGCTCGGGGTCGGGCTCGCTGAGCCTAAC
>CABSBK010000114.1 GCA_902475865.1 uncultured Collinsella sp. | reverse complement strand
CTGGCTTGGCCTTAGCGCTTCTTCTTGCTCTTCTTCTGCTTGCGCCGCTTGCCCTTGTTATCCTGGGGCTTGTCGGCCTTGTCGCCCCGCTTGGCCTCGGCGGCAGCCTTCTCGGCCTTCATTTTCTTCTTCTTGGTCTCGATGCGGAGCTTTTTGTTAATGCGCGCCTTAAGGAAGGTGCCAAACTGCTCGGCATTGCCGCGGACAAAGGTGTCCTTAGGGATCGTCACGCCCTGGTCGGCGAACATGGCTACAAAGATGCGCTCGCCGTCGAGCACGTGGTCGAGCTTTTCAAACGGGAAGAACTGCGACTTGCCGCTCTTGCCCCAAACCATCAGGCCGTCCTCGTTGGCGGCGACGCGGCGATAGCGGCCACCCATGGACTCGTCGGCCTCGACGGCATCGATAAAGTCGCGGGCGAGGGTGTGGTGCAGGTTTTTGCTCCACCAGGCCAAAAAGGCGCCGAATACGATCAGGACGACGCCAAACTTGATCCAGTTGCCGCCGGCCACCAGCATGCCAATGCCGAGCAGCGCGGCAATTGCCGCGGCGACATACAGCGAGCCGCGACGCCTGGGTGAGGCGACCAGGCGGGCGAAGTCGGTGACCAGGTCGTTTTCGTACTGGTACTCGTTGAGGTACAGGATGCCGTCGTCGGCTGCGGCCTGCTTCTCGAGCGCGACCTCGACCTGGTCGGCTGCTTCGGAGGGAACGAGGTTGCTCTCTGCGTCTGCCATGCTCTTTGGACTCCTATCGCGGCGGGCTCGCCGTACGGGTTATTATGAGTGAAGTATGCCGTGCGACCGCATGGCCGTCGCGGCAACAAGACTCAGTATACCCGGGGGAGCACCCATGGAATCGTTGTACCGAAAGTATCGCCCGCTCACCTTCGACTCCGTGGTGGGCCAGCAGCATATCGTCTCGACGCTCGAGCACGCCATCACCGAGGGGCGTCTGTCCCACGCGTACCTGTTCTGCGGACCGCGCGGCACGGGCAAGACCACCATGGCGCGCATTCTGGCCAAGGCGCTACTGTGTCGCAACGCCGAGGCGGCGCGCGCCGAGGGTGCAAGCGGCTGCATGCCCGACGGCACCTGTGAGGAGTGCGAGCTCATCGCCGAGGGCAACCACCCCGATGTCTACGAGCTCGATGCCGCAAGCCGCACGGGCGTGGACAATGTGCGCGAGGAGATCATCAACTCCGTCAACTTTGCCCCGGTGCGCGGCAAGTACAAGATCTATATCATCGACGAGGTTCACATGCTCACGACGGCGGCGTTCAACGCGCTGCTCAAGACGCTCGAGGAGCCGCCGGCACACGTGATCTTTGTGCTGTGCACCACCGATCCGCAAAAGATTCTGGAGACCATCCTCTCGCGCTGCCAGCGCTTCGATTTCCACCGCATCGGCAACGAGGATATCGAGCATCGCCTGTCCTACGTGTGCGAGCAGGAGGGCTTCGATTACGACGACGAGGCGCTCGCCATCGTGGCGCGCCATGCCAAGGGCGGCATGCGCGACGCGCTCTCCACGCTGGAGCAGCTGAGCGTTTTTGGCAACGGAGCCGTGCACGCGGACGATGCCCGCTCACTTTTGGGCGAGGTTTCGGACCAGATCCTGGGCGAGTTTGCCCGCGCCATCGCCGAGCGTGATATTGCTGAGCTCTATGGGCTCATTCGCGCGCAGGTCGAGGAGGGCAATGACCTGCTTGAGCTGACGCGCGACCTGGTGGCGCACGTGCGCGACGTGTATGTGGCCTGCGTTGTCGGTGCCCGTGCCGAGCTGTTTGAGGGCGGGGTCGAGCAGGCCGAGGCGCTTGCTGCCGAGGCCGCCGCCTTTGGCGAGCATTCGGCCGACCGTCTGGCCCGCGTGCTGACGGTGCTTGACGATGCCGCGCTGGAGATGAGGGGCGCGAGCGACGTGCGCCTGGTGCTCGAGATCGCCTGCACGCGCCTGGCACGTCCCGAGGCCGATCTGACCATTGAGGCCCTGGCCGAGCGCGTGGCACGCTTGGAGGCCATGGTTGCCAACGCCGCGGTGCCGGCGAGCGTGGCTGCTGCAGGTGCTGCGCCTGAAACTGTCTCGGCTGTACCTGCGGCGATGCAACAGCCGACACTGATCTCGGGTGCCCGAGCTACCGCTCCGACAACACCTGCCGTGCCCGCCGCTGCGTCTGCGCGCCAGGGCGGCATGCCCTGGGACCGAGGCACTGCCGCTCCGGCGACCCAGCCTGCGCCCGCGCCGACCCCCAAGCCTGCCGCGCTGACATCTCAGCCTACATCGGCTCCGATGTCTCAGCCCGTTGCGGCTCCCGCGCCTGCCGCCGCTCCGGCACCTAAGCCCCAGCTCAACAACGCCGCCCAGGTTGCTGCCGCCGGCGCCGCCGAGACCCCCGCGGTTGAGGATGCCGGCGAGCTCCAGCGCAAATGGGCCGAGGTCGTCGAGCGCGTCAAGGCCCAACAACCTTCTTATGCGGCTCTCCTGTTGAACGCTCGCGCTACGGCAGACGATGGTTCTAAGCTCACGGTCTCGTTCCCTACGGCCTTTGCTATCAAGATGCTCGGGCGTGCTGATACACAGGCGGTGTTTTTGCCGACAGTCAGTGCGGTTTTCGGTCGTCGCACCGTCGACTATGTCTTGGATGGGGGTGGCACGCCGGCTCCTCAACATGAGGAGCATTCTCCATCTGCACGGGCTGCGGCATCTGCGGACCCGCAACCCGTGTCCTCGGCGGCCCCTGCATCCTCGAACGCCAGCGCGACGCAACCAAAGGCAGCGCCGGTAGCGGCACCGACCTCGTCGGCGCCTGAACCCGCTGCGGCCAAACCGGCTGCTCCGGTCCCCGCACCCAAGCCCGCCGCCGCGCCTGCGCCCAAGTCATCCGACCTGGCTAAGGCCCCCTGGCTGCGCTCCGACAACCCCGCCGGCGCCCCCGCTACGGGTAAGCTCCCGACCGAGCCCGCGCCCCGAGCGCCCGAGCGCGCGTCCGCTCCCAAGACTCAGCCGTCTGCGCAGGCTGCGTCGTGGGAATCCGAGCAGGTGCCCTACGACGACGCCATGGTCGGCGGCTTCGCCGGCGATGCGAGCGGGGAGGATCTTCCTCCGTTCGACGTGCCTGCCGCGGTGCCTGCGCCCAGCCCTGCCGCTTCAGTCGCGGCTCCCGCAGCTGCGACGTCCGCTCCCGCAAGCGATGACGCCCCCGCTGCCCCTTGGGAGTCCAACCCCGGCGCCGGCAGTCCCTTCGGCCACCAGGGCGCAGCCCCGAGCATCCCGCAGACCGAGGATGAGGCCAAAGCCCTCATCCGCAACGTCTTTGGCCAGGCCACCATCTTCAAACCGGTGGAGTAACCGTGCGGGCGGACATACTGCTCACGAAGAGCTCTCTTTGTCCGGGCGCATCTGTATTTCGGACATGTGTAGTGTGGTGCCGCGTATATCGCATTCGAGCAGACAGGCACGTGACGGTCGGCCTAGGATGCTGAGGTCGATACGATATGTCGCATGGCTGTCCGTGTACTCGACTTGCTCGGCGTTGACGGTTGCTCCGATTGTAAATAAAGAGCCCAGTTCGGCATCGACAATCTTGGAGTCCTTTATCTTGACCTTGAACTCTTGGTAGAGGGACGGGCTGTTGTAGTAAATGGTTCGGGTTCCGTCGGTGCACTCATCGGCCGCTTCCCATTTGACGACGGGCTGGTCCGAGCTGGCTATCAGCAGTTCTGCTCCAAAGGCTATGGCATGGGTGATGACAACCAGCAATGCCCAGCCGACAAAGAGATAGAGAACCACATATGCAACGGGGTGTTTTGAGCGGATGTTTTGGAGCGCGTCGGGGACATTCATGGGGCACCTCCAAATTGCGATCTTTGACAATCAAATTTTACCATGCCGTCATGAGCGCCACCTCGAGCGGCGGTTTAGCATTTTGCTATCTAGCTGGATGCAGAAAATGCCGGGTTCCGGCCCTGCTAGATTTAATTTGAGACATTTATGCAGATGCGAATTATTCAACTTTGCATAATCTTTGGGCGCGGCTTGCACTCCAGGGCATGTATATCGACTGAGGTAGCGTGTCCGCCCCGCTCGCTGACCTCGTGCCGTGGTACGATTTTTGAGTTTGAAAGCCCCGCCGCGTCCCGGCTGCCTTTGCAGCTCGTCGCGCGGCCGCACGTAAAGGAGCCATCATGGCCGGTATGAACATGCAGCAGATGATGAAGCAGGCCCGCAAGATGCAGGAGCAGCTTGCCGCCGCGCAGGAAAACCTCAAGTCCCAGACCGTCGATGCCTCTGCCGGCGGCGGCATGGTCAAGGTGACCGTTAACGGCGAGATGGAGCTCGTCAACCTCACCATCGACCCTGATGCGCTCGATCCCGAGGACGTCGATATGCTGCAGGACATGATCATGGCTGCCGTCAACGAGGCCGTCCGCGGTGTCAACGAGCTCGCCAACAAGCAGATGGGCGCCATCACCGGCGGCCTCAACATCCCGGGCATGCCGTTCTAAGACACGCATATATATGAGTGCCAACCATAGCCTGCAAAAACTGCTCGATGAGTTGGGCCGCCTGCCGGGCATTGGCCCCAAGTCGGCCCAGCGCATCGCCTACTACCTGCTCGAGGCCGATGCCGAGGAGGCCCGCCGCCTGGCCGAGGCC
>CABSBK010000113.1 GCA_902475865.1 uncultured Collinsella sp. | reverse complement strand
AAACGTGGTGACGGCAGCACCGGTCGCCGGATCGCGGTCGATGCGGCTCACATACACGCCGGGCTCGAGCAGCAGATGGTCAACGGAAAAACTCGCGATGCGCTCCATGGCAGATCCTCTCGGTAGTCAATTTGGGACGGGGCTCTTTTAGCTGGTTCGAATGGTCGCACCAATCATACCAGTCAAAAAAGCCCCGTCCAAAAAGACAACTTAGCCAAGGACACGGGCCATGCGCGTCTTGAACTCGGACAGGAAGCGCGGGGCATCCACGGTCAGTGCCACCAGCGCACTCTTGTCCGGATCGGACAGGCGGTGCTCGTCGCAAATGGTGCGGCCGCGATACTCGCCCAGCAGATCAACACGCAGGTTGCAGCCGAGCGCACCTACGAGCGTGGGGTCGATCGCCACGGCAACGGCCAGCGGATCGTGCAGCGCACAACCACCCAGGTAGGGTGCGTTCATCTCATACGAACCAATGTAGTGCTCGACCATGCTCGCAAATGCGCAGCCCGCCATGGTGCCCGAGCCCGTCCAGCCGGCAATGTCGCGGCGCGTAAGCACTACGCGATGCGTCACGTCTAGGCCCACCATGGTGAGCTTGCGACCCGAGCGCAGCACGGCATCGGCCGCCTCGGGATCGCTTGCCATGTTGGCCTCGGCACCCGCGCTCACGTTACCGGGCACGGTCAGGGCACCGCCCATCACCACCACGCGGCCAATAGACATCACCGCCGCCGCATCGCGCTCCAGGGCAAGCGCCAGGTTGGAGAGCGGGCCGGTCGCTACGTAGACCAGATCGGGACCATAGGTGCGCGCGGCATCGATCAGATAATCGACTGCAGCGTTGCCATCGGCCGACGTCGCCCCCACCGGCTCGTAGGGCGACGCGGGCACGCTCGCGCCGCCGATGCCGTTCTTGCCGTGAATGAGCGCGGTGGACGCCGGCGGCGTATAAGGCTCAGTCGCCTGCAGAGGACGGTCGGCACCCAGGTACACCGGCACCTCGGGACGACCCAACAGGTCGAGCACCGCCAGGCAGTTATGTGCCGACTGGTCGACGCGCACGTTGCCAAAACACGTGGTGATGCCCACGAGCTCAACCTCGGGGCTCGCGATGGCATAGGCAAGCGCCATCGCATCGTCCACACCCATATCCAGATCAAGGATCAGCTTCTTAATTGCCATTGTTCTACTCCGCTTCTCCGTCTTGTACCAAATCGTCTAAACCAAACACGCGATCAACTTCGGCGCGCGTGGGAATCGACTGCTGCGCGCCCAAGCGCGACACCGTCACCGCCGAGGCGCGTGCGCCCGCCGCCATGCACTCAAAGAGCGGCAGGCCCTCCAGACGAGCTGCAGCAAGCGCACCGATAAACGTATCGCCCGCGGCCGTCGTATCGACCACCGCACTCGACAGCGCCGGCATGCGCAGCGGCTCGCCGTCATCGCCAAGCGTAACCGACCCGGCGCCGCCCAACGTGATGACCGCAGCTCCGGCACCCTTGGCGAGCAGGGCATCGAGCGCCGCGACGCAGCTCGCATCATCCGTGGGCAAGATGCCCGTCAGCACCTGGCACTCAGTCTCGTTGGGGCAGACCAGGTCGACCGCAGGCCAGGCCTCCGCAGGCAACTCGCAGGCAGGTGCCGGATTAAAGACCGTATAGAACCCCAGCTCGTGAGCGCAAACAAGCGCCTCGGCCGTCGCCGCAAGGTCACATTCGCCCTGGGCGATAAAGACGCTTCCGGCAGCCGGGGCAATCTTGCTGGCATCGCCGTCGAGTTCATCGGCCACCAAACGCCTTAGCGTGCGGGCAACGTCCTCGCCCGCAAGCGCATGGTTGGCGCCCGGTGACAGCACGATGCGGTTGTCGCCCTCGCAGCGAATGATGGTCGCCGTTCCCGTCTCTACGTCATCGCGATGCGCTACAAAGTCACAGTCCACGCCAGCATCTTGGAGCCCCGCCACGAGCGACGTGCCAAATGCGTCGCAGCCGACCGCGCCGATCATGTGCGTGCACGCGCCCATACGCGCGGCAGCTACGGCCTGATTGGCGCCCTTGCCGCCGGCATTGCTGATAAATCCGCTGCCGCCGACGGTCTCGCCCGCACGCGGCATGCGCTCGCACGCCACCGAAAGGTCCATGTTCATGCTGCCGAACACCGCAACGATGCCGCAATCTGCCATGGAAACCTCCTCGTCCGCGGGCTCTGCGCCCGCTGTTGGCCGTCAATCGTGCGCTCTCGCGCCTCTATAACTTTAGTTCACTTTGATGTGGACGCGCACTTGAGCTTGCGCCGGCAGCAAGCATTCACAGGAGCAGGCGGTTACAATGAAAACGTGCTGATTATTCTCGTCATTGGATGATGTTTTATGGAACAATTCCCGCGATCGAGCTCGCGCAGCTCACGCCACGCGAGCGATCAACGAGCGCCGCACGAACGTTCGCGCGCTAGCCGACAAGCCACCGAGCCGAGCCGTGCCGCAGGCTCTCATCGCGTGCCCGCCAACAAGGGCGCCCGCACCAACGGCGCCGCAAAAGAACAAGCACCCACGCGCCCCAAATCTCGCTATATCCCCGCCCTCGACGGCCTGCGCACGCTTGCCGTCGTCGCAGTGGTGCTCTATCACCTCAACCTCACATGGGCTCAGGGCGGCCTGCTCGGCGTCACGATCTTCTTTGTGCTTTCGGGCTATCTGATCACGCGCCTGCTGCTCAACGAAGTCGCTAAGACCGGCCGCATCGACCTTAAGAGCTTCTGGATTCGCCGCATCCGTCGCCTGGTCCCCGCCGTGGTAACGGTAGTGTTCGTGACCTGCGCGCTGTGCACCATCTTTAACCACGTGATGCTCACCAAGATGCGCCCCGACATCCTGCCGTCGCTGTTGTTCTTCAACAACTGGTGGCAGATTGCCCAAAACGTCTCGTACTTCAATGCCCTGGGCGATCCCTCGCCGCTCACGCATTTTTGGTCGCTTGCCATCGAGGAACAGTTCTACCTGATTTGGCCGCCACTGCTGTTTGCCATGGTATCCATGCATGTGAGCAAGCCCAACACGCGCCGCGTGGTTCTGGGCCTTGCCGCGGTATCTGCCCTCGCCATGATGGTGCTTTACAACCCTGCCGCCGACCCCAGCCGCGTGTACTACGGCACCGACACCCGCGTGTTCTCGCTGCTGCTGGGTGCCTGGATGGCCTTTATCCCCGATCGCGACCTGGCGCCGGCGCGTCTCGCTCATCGTTTGGGCCTCAATCGCCTGGCTGGCGCCGCCAAGCACGGCAAGAACGCCGAGGGCAAGCCTGGCGAGACGGTCGACGAATCAGCCGATACCGCCCCGGCACAGCCGAGCGCCCTCGTGCGCTTTTGGTCCTCGCCCACATCCATCGATGTGTTGGGCGTCGTGGGTCTGGTTGGCCTTGCCGCCATGGTCGCGCTCACCAACGGCTACACCGCGTTTCAGTATCGCGGCGGCACGCTGTTATGCTCCATCCTCACGCTCATGGTCATCGCGGCCTGCGTGCAGCCCCAGGGAATGGTTGCCCGCGCGCTGTCCGCCGATCCGCTCGTGTGGGTTGGCAAGCGCTCGTACAGTATCTACCTGTGGCACTATCCGCTGCTGCTGCTTATGAACCCGGTCGCCAACATCAGCGATACGCCTTGGTGGCAGTACATTTTGCAGGTGCTGCTGGTGGTCGCCGTAGCCGAGTGCTCCTATCGCTTTATCGAGACGCCGTTTAGGAAGGGCGCCTTTGGGCGCACTGTTTCCGAATTCCGCGACGGAACCACCACGCCCGCCGGCTGGGTGCGCGCACATATTCCCGTGTGCGCCACTTGCTGCGTTGTGCTCGTTGTGGCGCTGGGCGGCCTGGTCTTTGTGCCCGACACATCCGCGCTGAGCGGCGAGGGCGCCGAAATCCTAAACAAGGAAGCCAAAAATGCAAAACCCCAGGACCAGCAGGCGGCCGATGACACCGACAAGGACAACGACGGCTTCCCCGACGGATCATACGACCTGCTGATGATCGGCGACTCCGTGTCGCTGCGCGCCGTCGATTCCTTTGACGGTGTGTTCCCGCACAGCCATATCGATGCCGAAAAGGGGCGCCAGTTTGATGCGGGCCGCGCGACATTTGAGGGCTATATCCAGCAGAACCTTGCCGGCAAGATCGTGGTCTTTGCCCTGGGCACCAACGGTTTGGTAACGGACGCCCAGGTCGATGCGATCATGGCCGACGCCGGCGAGCAGCGTATTGTCGTATTTGTAAACACGCGTAGCCCGCAGCCGTGGGTCGGGTCCACGAACCAGGCCATCGCCAACGCCGCCACGCGCTACAAGAATGTACGGGTTATCGACTGGTACGGATATAGTGCCAACCGCCATGATCTGTTCGATGGCGATGGCACGCACCTCTCGAACGCGGGTGTGACCGAGTACCTTAAGCTCATCCACGATGCCGTCAAGAAGGACCTGCCCGTGCATCCCGAGGATCACGTTAACGATCCGCAGCCGGCGGCTGTCAAATCCGCTGCCGATGCACTCGTCAGCGCCCTCGCCTACAAACCGCACAAGCTAAGCACCGACAAGTAACGCGCAGCCAAATCTGCTTCCACCCGCAGGGGGCGTCGGCCACGGCCGACGCCCCCTGCGGCAGTTAGGGACGCT
>CABSBK010000112.1 GCA_902475865.1 uncultured Collinsella sp. | reverse complement strand
TCCTTCTTAGTCGGCTCGAGCGCATCGCAGATCACGCCAACGGAGTGCGGGATCTCATCACGGGTGCGGCGCAAGACCTTCTCGCGCACAAACTCGGCAACGAGGGTCTCGTCGGACGCGTCGGTGCCCATGTCCTCGGGGAACCAACGCGGACCCTCGGGCAAAAAGTGAGCGACAGTCTCGATAAACGCATCGACGTTGAAGTTCTTGACCGACGACGTCACGATCTCATCGTCATATTCCATGAGCTCGTGAGCGGCCTTGAGCTGTTCCATGACCTGTGCGGGGTCGGCCTCATCGGCCTTGGTGAGCACCAAGACCTTCTTGGAACGAGCGTTCTTGACGCGCTCGGCAACCCAGGCGTCTCCCCTGCCGATGGGTTTGGTGGCGTCGATCAGAAACGCGACGACATCGACATCGTTCAGCTCGAACAGCGCGCTCTTGTTGAGCTCGGATCCCAGACCGTCCTTGGGTTTGTGAATACCCGGTGTATCGACAAAAACCAGCTGGTAGCCGGGGCGGTTGACCACGGCACGCATACGGCGACGGGTCGTCTGGGCCACCGGAGAGGTGATGGCGACCTTCTTGCCGTAACAGGCGTTGAGCAGCGTGGACTTGCCGGCGTTGGGGCGACCGACCAGGGCCACGAAGCCGCTGCGGAAACCGGGTTCCACGTCGCCAAAGCCCGCGAGGCTCTCATCCTCGTCGCACAGGGCATCGAACTCCTCGATATCCTCATAGGCCTCTGTCGCTTCGGCATCCACCGCATCCAGAACCTCGTTGTCCAGAACCTCATCGGTAGGCTGCATAGTGTCGGACATGAAAATCCCTTTCTAAATAAAGCCGAGCGCGTGGGCAAATACCAGCAAGCCCACAATCGCGGCGGTGATGGAAAGTACGTATACGGAGGCGGCGGCGATATCCTTTGCGCGCTTTGCCAGCGGATGAAGTTCCTGGGTCGCCAGGTCGACGATCGCCTCCATAGCGGTATTGCACAGTTCACCGTGAATCACCAAGCCACAGCAGATGATAACCGTGGCCCACTCGGCAATGTCGAGGCCGACAACGCAGCCGGCAATGACGGTGCACACGCCCGCCACGAGCATGACCTTAATGTTGCGCTCGGTCTTGACGGCGGTGACGAAGCCCTCCATGGCATAGGAGAACGACTTTAAGAAGGACGGATGGTTCTTGTTCGATCCGGGAATCATAGACGGCTCCTAGTCGTGGGAGTGGTTGGTGATGGGGCCGACGTGGACCAGCTTGGGGTCCTCGCCGCGCTCGAGCGCCAGATCGCGCAGGATGGCGTCCTCGCGGGCCTCCATGACCTCGGCCTCGTCGTCCTCGATATGGTCATATCCCAGCAGGTGCAGCATGCCATGCACGAGCATCAGGCGGCACTCGTCGGCAGGGCTATTGCCAAAGCCGGGGGCCTGACGGGCAATGACCTGCGGGGCCAGGATGATATCGCCGAGCTCGATCGTCTCGTCGGCGGGAATATCCTCGTCAAAGGCCGAGTCGCACTCAAACGAGAGGACATCGGTGGTACGGTCGATACCGCGCCACTCGTGGTTGAGCTCGTGCATCTCGTCCTCGTCGACATACGAAAGGGAAATCTCGACTTCACGCTCAACGCCCTCGGCGGCAAGCACGACCTCGCAGATGTGCTCTACCTCCTGCGCGTCGAGCAGCGTATCGAGCTCGGCATCGTTGCTGATCAATACACTCAACGGGACTCCTTTCGGTCGTGCACGCATTTCTCGCGCACATCATCATAAGCATCGTATGCCTCGACGATACGCCCCACCAAGGCATGGCGCACCACGTCGGCACGCTCGAGGTGAGAAAATGCGACATCGTCGACACGGCCTAAAATCTGCTCGACGTCGGCAAGACCGCCGCGACGACCCACCAGGTCGCGCTGACTCAGGTCGCCGGTAATCACAAACTTGGAGTTAAAGCCCAGGCGCGTCAGGAACATCTTCATCTGCTCGGGCGTGGTATTTTGCGCCTCGTCAAGCACCACGAAGGCATCGCACAGCGTGCGGCCGCGCATATAGGCAAGTGGGGCGATCTCTATCACGCCGCGCTCCATGAGCTCATCGGTGCGCTCGCGATCCATCATGTCAAAAAGTGCATCGTAGAGCGGACGCATGTAGGGATCGATCTTTTCCTCGAGGGTACCGGGCAAAAAGCCCAGGTTCTCCCCCGCCTCGACAACCGGACGCGTCAAGATCAGACGGCCCACCTCGTGACGCTTGAGTGCGGCAACAGCGAGCGCCATGGCCAGATAGGTCTTACCGGTACCGGCAGGACCCAGGCCAAACGTGATGGTATTTGAGCGGATGGCATCCACATAGCGCTTTTGACCGAGCGTCTTGGGGCGAATGACGCGACCGCGATACGAAAGCAGCACGTCATCGCGAAGCGACGTAGCCTCGTGCTCACCGTCGCGCAAGACGGCCAGGCAGCGAGAGACATCGTCGGCAGAAAGCGTGCGCCCGGCAGCCGCCTCGCGAAAAGCATGCTCGAAAAAACGCGCCACAAGCTCGACCTCATCCGGGTCACCGCTCACAGCGATGCTGTCGCCACGGGCGACCACGTGAGCGCGAACTAAGCTCTCCAGCGCACGAAGGACGCCGTCGCCGGCACCCAAAACGCGCGAGGGGTCAATACCCTCGGGAACGGTAAGTCTAATCTTCGAGGCTTCCATGAACCTCCCTGCGTGCATGGACCAAGCCGGAATCATCGACTCCGATGATAGCAACATCGAGCAGGCACGGGGCTGTGAGTCCACAGGTATCGTCAAGACGGGCATGATGGAACGAACCGAGCGTCAGGTTGTCGCCATACTCGAGCACGGCGCGCTCGACGGTGCCCACGCGACGGCGAGCGTCGGCAATGGCAAGCTCCTGCGCCGCGGCTCGCATACGACGACTGCGCTCGGCCATAACCTCGGGTGGCACCTGGTCGGGCATGTCGGCAGCAAGGGTACCGGGACGCCTGCTGTAGCGAAACACGTGCATACGCGAAAAGCCCACGCGGCGGCACAGCGCCAGCGACTCCTCAAACTCCTCGTCCGTCTCGCCGGGAAAACCGACGATGACATCGCACGAAAGAGACACCTGAGGCAAGTTGGTGCGAATCATGCGCACCGTCTCCTCAAAGGCCTCGGCGCTATAGGGACGGCCCATGCGATGCAGTGTCCTGGTGCAGCCGGACTGCACGGGCAGGTGTAAAAACGGGGCGATGCGCTTCGGATAGCGCGCCATGACCTTAAGCAGGGACTCGGAGATATCCATGGGCTCGACCGAGGAAATGCGCACATGCGGAATGGACGTGCGCTCCATGATCGCCTCGAGCAGCTCATCGATCTCGACGTGTTCATCAGTCGCGCTCTTGCCATCGTAGGCGCCCAGGTTCACGCCCGTCAGCACCACCTCGGGCACTCCGGCCTCCTGGGCCTCGCGAACCTGCTCGAGCACGGACTCGACCGGCACGGAGCGCTCGGGGCCGCGGGCCTTCCATACAATGCAATAGGTGCAACGATGGTTGCAGCCGTCCTGGATCTTCACGCCCAGACGCGAGCGACCGAGCGCGTCGACCACCTCGCCGTCACTGCAGGCGGGAACGTCATCGGACTCAACGCCCAGCACCTCACAGACGCGTTCGGCGACATCGATCTTGGACGGCTCGGCGATCACGCGGTCCGAAAGCTCCAGCAGCTCCTCGGGGTGCAGATTGACTACGCATCCGGTCACGACCACATAGGGCTCGTTTGGATAAGCCAGCGCATGGCGAACGGCCTTACGGGTCTTGGCCTCGGCCTCGCCCGTAACGGCACAGGTGTTAATGACGATCAGCTCAGCATCCTGAGGCTCCACCATCGCAAAGCCCAGGCGCATGAGATCGGCAGTGATACGGTCGGACTCAACCCGGTTGACGCGGCAGCCGAGGTTGACGACAGAGATATGAGGTGCGAGCACGCGGGCTCCTTAATCGAGGATGTCGTCGAGAGCGCTCTTGATGCGATCGGTTACCGACTTCTTACCGGATGCGACGTCATCGCCCATCTCGTCGGCAAAGGCGCGAAGCAGCTCGCGCTGCTTGTTGGAAAGGTTCGTGGGGACGACCACGCGCATCTGAACGATAAGACGGCCACGCGAACCGCCACCGCCGATACGCGGCATGCCGTAATTGTTGACGCTCACGGTGTCACCGTACTGTGTGCCGGCGGGAACGCACACCTTGACGACCTCATCGGGCATAATGCCCTCGACCTCGATCTCGCAGCCGAGCGCGGCCTGGGCAATCGAGATATCGCTCACCAAGTACAGATCATCGCCATTACGCTTAAAACGCTCATGATCGGCGACACGCACGTTGACGATCAGGTCGCCCGAGGGCTCGCCGCGAAGGCCGGCCTCGCCAAAACCACTCACGCGCAGCTGGCGACCTGTCGAAACACCGGCGGGCATATCGATGTCGATCTTTTCGTGCGAAGGCGTACGACCCTGACCGTCGCAGGTCTCGCAGGGATGATCGATGACCGTGCCCTCGCCATGGCAGTCGGGGCAAGGCGAAGAGGACTGAACCTGGCCCAGGAACGAGCGCTGGACCGTCGTGACATAGCCCGTGCCGTGACAGCGGCTGCACTGCTTTTCGGTCGCGCCCTCGGCCTTGCCGGTACCATTACAG
>CABSBK010000111.1 GCA_902475865.1 uncultured Collinsella sp. | reverse complement strand
GTTTGGATGTGGCAAAGGGACTGTCTTTTTTACATAGCGAGGGCCGTGCGGATGAATGGGTCGCCGAGGGCCTCGCGGAGCCAGGGGGCCAGCTGCTCGGGGTGACCCTGCAGGTAGCCTTTGAGCTCGGACGGAGCCACGCGACGCACTTCCGAGATCTCCTCTTGGTTGATATGCAGCTCGCCCGGCTCAACATGGGCAAGGTAGACCTCGCACCATTCGCACTCGCAGCGACCGTCGCCGTGGTCCTCGCGGTACACCACGTGTCCGAGGTGCTTGAGCTGATCGGGCTCGCGCGTAATGCCGAGCTCTTCGTTGATGCGGCGCGCCGTGGCGGCCGCGACGTCTTCCCCGGGGAGCGGATGGCCGGCGCAGCTATCGGCCAGCACCCCGCCCCACAGGCGCTTGAGCGGACTGCGGCGACAGAGCAGCAGGCGCGCGTCTTCGCCCCGGCCCTCGACCAAAAGCGTCAGAAATGCCTGATGCAGGATGCCCTCACCAGCATGGGCCTCGATGCGGTCGACGGGGCCAAGCGCCTCGCCGGTCGCAGCATCGACCGCCACGACCTCGGCGCCCGCACCGCCCTCATCCCAGCCGGCGCGCAGAATGCGGGCTGCGGCTTCCTCGAGCGCGGCGATGAGCTCCTTGGTGGTGTCGAGCACGCGCTGCAGGTCGTCACCGCTCGCTTGTTCAACATGAAAACCCGTGCTTGCAACTACCGGCACGCCAAAGCGCGTGGCCAGCGCCGCCGCGATATCGTGCGCCGGGATCTCGTCTCGATGGCACGGAACGGCCAGGATGCTCACCGTTGCCGTACGGCCGGGCTCGGGGCGCGGAATGGCCTGCGCCGTGGCGCCCAGGTGCGCAAACTCCGGCGAGCAGGCGTACACCGCCATGCCTCGCGGCGTCACCGTCAGCTGGGCCTCGAGCGCAAACTTGCCCTCGCCCACTGCAACCTTTGTCGTGTGCATACCCATGGGATCTCCTGCCGCCCGCGATGTACCTGAGACCATCTTCGCCTGTATTGCGACTATACAAGCAAGCCCTCCATGTGACAAAGGGACTGCCCCTTTGTCACATTCTGTTAGAGTTGCAGGGATTGAATCCCGCTTATTCATGCGACATTGGAGTGACAACCTTGACCGCCGCAACCACGCCTAAAAGTAAGCCAACCGCCGCCGCGCTCTCCCCCGCGCGCACCAAGCTCTGCCTGGCGCTGCTCGTGCTGTTGGGATTCTCGCTCGGCTGCTCCGAGTTCGTGGTCATCGGCATCGAAAGCGACTTGGCAACGGAACTCGGCATATCACTTGCCACTGCGGGCCAGCTCATCAGCGTGTTTGCGCTCGTCTACGCTATCGCGACGCCGGTGCTCGCGCTCAGCACGGGGCGATTCCGCCGCTACCAGCTGCTCGTGTGCTATAGCGTCGTCTTTGTGCTCGGCAACCTGGTCATGGCGTTGGCTCCCAACTTCCAGGTGCTGTTTATCTCACGCATTGTCCTGGGCTCTGTCTCGGGTGCGCTGCTCGCCGTGGGCGTGACGTACATCCCTGAGCTGCTATCCCCGCAGCAAACCTCACTTGCCATCTCGGTCGTGTACGGCGCGTTTTCCGTGGCGATGGTCTTTGTGACCTCGATTGGCAAGTTTGTGGCCGACACACTCGATTGGCACGTGGCCATGTACGGCACGCTGACCTTTGCCGTTTTGATCTGTAGCGCGCTCGTGGCGTTTATGCCTCGCGCCGGGCAGACCGATGAGCCCGCCACCTTCCGCGAGCAGGCGGGGCTACTACGCGAGCCGAGTATCATCACCGGCATGCTCATCTTCTTGTTTGGCGTGGGCTCGGTCTACGTATTCTACGGCTACGTGACGCCTTATCTGGAGCAGGTGCTGGGCATGGATACCGTTCAGGCGAGCACCACACTTATGGCCTATGGCGTGTTCTGCCTGATCTCGAACATCCTGGGCGGATGGATCGATGCGCGTTTTGGCATGAAGGCGCTGCTGGTTACGTTTGTGCTGCAGGCGGCGGCACTGCTCGGGCTGTTTGCCGTGGGCGCCGCCATGCCGCTCGCGCTGGTCTTTGTCTTTAGCCTGGCGATGCTCATGTACCTGTTCTCGGTCTCATGCATCACGCACTTTATGGACGTGGCACGCAGCCGCCATCCCAAGTCGATGGTACTCGCAAGTTCGGTTGAGCCCATGGCGTTTAACGTCGGCATCTCGTTTGGCACCGCAGTGGGCGGCGCCGTGGTAAGCAGCGTTGGCATTGCGTACGTGGGCGCAGTGGGCGCCGCGTTCTCGCTTGTGGCCTGGGCCCTCACGCTGGTGACGATTAAGCTGGCTCGCTGGGAGCGCCGTCGTCAATCAGCACGGCCCTCAATACGGGCATAGGGGCAAACATAGCCCAAGGTGGCGAGTAACCGGTGAAAACCGCCCAATATGAGTATGTTTATCCGCCTGGAAGCTTCAGCAGTGCAATTTCGTGTATTTAAGATACACGCTTTTCTATTATTTCGTGTATTTCAAGTACATGAAATCGTACTAAACTATGTATCTGAAGTACACGAAATTGGAAAGGCGGCCCCATGCGCAGATCAATCGAGTCCGTTATCGAATCATGGGCGACAAAGGACGCCTCACGCCCCCTCCTCATCCGTGGTGCGCGACGCGTAGGCAAAACGTACGCTGCCGAGGAAATCGGCAGGCGAATCGCCGGCGATGCGTTTGTCAAACTCGACTTTCAGACCGATCTTGAGCTGATCGCTCCGCTGTTCGATTGTCCCACCGACGACGTTGACACCATCGTGGCGCGGATTTCAGACTATAAACGCGCCCCCATTCGCAAAGAAACCACCTTCATCCTGTTTGACGAGGTGCAGCTCTGCGAACGGGCGCTCAACTCGCTTCGCTTTTTTTCGGGTTCGGGCTGGCGCATATGCGCGACCGGCAGTCAGCTCGGCGTCGCCACGCGCAAACGTAAGCTGCCTTTTCCCAGCGGCGTTCGTCAAGAGACCATGCATCCTATGTCGTTCGAGGAGTTTCTCTGGGCGCTCGATGAGGAGCAGATGGCCGATGCCATTCGTACCCACGCCGGCACGCTCGAGACCTACGCCGCGCACCAAGCCGCGCTCAGCCTGTTTCATCGATACCAGATCGTGGGCGGCATGCCCGCCGCCGTCAACGCATATCGCAAGACGTTATCCATCGAGGATGCGCGCGTCGAGCAGCGCGAAATCAACGAGACCTATACCGCCGATATGACCGACCCCGAAAACGGGATCAGCGGCGTGGCGGCACGCAAGGTCTGGCGCTCCATTCCGTCCCAGCTGCTGAGATCGTCCACAAAAAAATTCAAGTACTCCGAGGTCGAACGCGGAGGCCGTCGCGCCAAGCTTATCGAGCCGCTCGACTGGCTCGAAGGCGCCGGTATCATATCGGTCAACAACCTGACCGAAGGCATCGAGCCTCCCCTCGTTCCCTTCGACGACGAAGATGGAAGTTTCTTTAAGGTCTATCTTCTCGATACCGGCCTCATGTTCTACAAACTCGGCATCAACCCGAGGCTCTGGCTCGACCTCAAAGAAGATTCCGCCATAGCGCTATCTTCCGACTTCCGAGGCGCCCTGGCGGAAAACTCGGTCATGCAAGCATTTTCGGGTAACAGCTTGCAGACGTATTACTGGGTGCCGCCGTCGTCTTGGAAGACGACCGGCGAGCTCGATTTTCTACTTCAGACCGACCGTATGGAAATCGTGCCCGTCGAGGTAAAGTCCGCACGCAACGTGCGCGCGAGAACCCTCGGGTCGTTCATGGACAAAGCCCGATCGCCATATGCCTACATTTTGTCCGAGAACAATTTTTTCCGCAGCGAAACCGATGACGGGCGCGAGCTACGCCACCTCCCCTTGTACGCAGCGGGCTTTATTGGAGCAAACTGCCTCAAGAGCAGTCTGTAAGCCCTGCACGACCGCCTAGAAAGGAAACCGCTCATGCAACGCATACTGTTTATCTGCCATGGCAACATCTGTCGCTCGACGATGGCTGAGTCGGTGTTTACCGAGCTGGTGCGGCGCGCCGGGCGCGCGGGCGAGTTTGTCATTGACTCCGCTGCGACCTCGACCGAGGAGATCGGCAACCCGCCACACCACGGTACCGTTGCCAAGCTGCGCGAGGTCGGGATTCCCGTCGTCGCACATCGTGCACGTCAGGTGCGTCGCGCGGAGTATGGCGACTGGGACCACATTGTCTATATGGACGACGAGAACGCGCGTGGCCTGCGTCGCATCTTTGGCGACGACCCCGACGGCAAGATTACGCGCATGCTCGATTGGACCGAGCGCCCCGGCGACGTGGCCGACCCCTGGTACACCGGCAATTTCGATGCCACCTACCGCGACGTACTCGACGGCTGCACCGCTATGCTCGAGCAGCTGTAGGCAATCGAGGTCGCGGGCCACGCCTTTGTCACATCCGGGACTAGCCCTAGACCGGCTTGACCTCCAGCTTTATCCCCTCGGCGCAGGAGTCGCCCAAAACATCCGAAAGGGCCCAGGTCGCATATAGCGGCAAATAGAGAACCGCTCCGTTGCGCTCAACGTTGCCTCTCGAGAAAACAATCCCGAGCCTTACGCCATATTCAGCCGTATCAAGCACATGACCGAGCGCAGCGTGCGCGTGGTAATAGGAGCCCGATTTAACCTCGATCGGAACAGCCGTCCCATCCGGTCCATCG
>CABSBK010000110.1 GCA_902475865.1 uncultured Collinsella sp. | reverse complement strand
CGTGACGGAGTAGATACAGCTTCTTCATGCTCTCCCCTTCTGCATCAATAGCTTGCGTGGCGCAATCCTATTCGTGGGTATGCCCTACGTAGTCTTCGTCGATCGTAATCTTGGCAATCGACTTGGGGTATTCCGATTCGACCCTCTGGGCCAGCGCGTGTTTGAGCTCATCGGCACTCATCTGCAGATCCGAGGGACGCACGCAGTCAAAGATCACGTTGGTGTGCGTGGGGCCCGGCACACAGCGCAGGTCATGAATCGAGAGGCGGCTATCGATCTCCTGAGCCATAGCATTGATGCGCAGGCGCATGCTCGCCACATTTGAATCGTCGGTCACGATGGGATCGTAATGAAGCGTGACGATCATGCCGTCCTCGTCCCTAAACGACTGCTCGATGTTATCGAGCGTGTCATGACTTTCCAGCGGGCTGGCCTCGGCCGCCATCTCGGCGTGAGCACTTGCGAACTTCCTGCCCGGACCATAGTCGTGGACCATCAAATCGTGAACGCCCAAAACGCCGGGATAACTCATGATCTTGTCTCGAATGTGCTTGACCAACTTAGGATCGGGCGCCTGGCCCAAAAGCGGGCTCACCGTATCCTGGATGAGCTCAAAACCGCTCCAGCCAATATAGGCGCCAACGGCAAGTCCAACCCAAGCGTCAAGGTTGATGCCCGTCACCTGAGAAACAATCGCGCACACCAGCACAGCACCCGTGGCAAGAACATCGTTCTTGGAATCCTGGGCCGTCGCATGCAGCGTATCGGACTCAATACGGTCACCGAGCTTTTGGTTGAGGGCCGCCATCCACAGCTTTACAACCATCGAAAGCGCCAGGACTGCCACCAGGGCAAGCGAGAACTCGACAGGTTCGGGGTGGATGACGCGCTCAACCGAGGACTTCACCAGCTCAACGCCAATCAGCAGCACGAGCGCCGCCACGACCAGACCCGAGAGATACTCGTAGCGGCCATGGCCGTAAGGATGCTCGGGGTCGGCCGGCTTGCTCGCCAGCTTAAAACCCAGCACGCTCACGATATTCGAGCTGGCATCGGATAAGTTGTTCATAGCATCCGCCACAATCGAAACCGATCCCGACAGCACGCCAATTGCACCCTTCGCAGCGCAAAGTGCCACATTGGCGAGAATACACACCACGCCCGTCAATGTGCCCACGCGCGCACGGTCGCCCTGCGCACGACGAACGATCCACTCGACCATCTATATCTGCCCCCAACAGTTTTACTCATACACCCGTTTGTCGAATAGCTCAGTAGTGTAGACCCTTTATCCCATCGGCACAAAAAAGGCCGCAACCCTTAGGGCTGCGGCCTTGCAAATCGCACTATCGAGCAAAAAGCTTAGAGCTTGATGTCGATGTCGACGCCAGCGGGGAGGTCGAGACGCATAAGCGAATCAACGGTGCCCGAGGTGGGGTCGAGGATGTCGATGAGACGCTTGTGGGTGCGCATCTCGAACTGCTCACGGGAGTCCTTGTTCACGTGCGGCGAGCGGATAACCGTGTACAGGTTGCGCTCGGTGGGCAGGGGGACAGGACCGGAAACGCGAGCGCCGGTCTTCTGAGCGGTCTCAACGATGAGCTTCGCGGACTGATCGACGACCTCGTGATCATAGCCCTTGAGGCGAATGCGGATCTTCTGGGTAGCCAACTTAAACCTCCAAAGAGTGCGAGAAGTGTTCTCGCAGGATTACGTAACAGAGAGCTCGAACTTAGGCGTTCTTGCTCATGACCTCGTCCACGATGGACTTGGGCGCGGGCTCATAAGAGTCGAACTGCATCGTGTAGGATGCACGGCCCTGGGTCTGGGAGCGAAGGTCGGTAGCGTAACCGAACATCTCGCCCAGCGGCACCTTGGCACGAATGAGCTTGCTGTTCTTGCGATCCTCCATGCCCTCGATCTTGCCGCGGCGACCGGAGAGGTTGCCCATAACGTCGCCCATGTACTGCTCGGGGGTCTCGACCTCGACAGCCATGATCGGCTCGAGCAGCTGCGGATCGGACTTCCTGAGGGCGTCCTTGATAGCCATGGAACCGGCGATCTTGAAGGCGGCCTCGGAGGAGTCGACCTCGTGGTAAGAACCGTCGAACAGGGTGACCTTAACGTCGAGGACCGGGAAGCCGGCGATAACACCGGTGTTCAGGGCCTCCTGAATGCCCTTGTCGATGGACGGGATGTACTCCTTGGGCACGACGCCGCCGACGATAGCGTTGACGAACTCGTAGCCGAAGCCCTCCTCCATCTTCTCGAGCTTGATGACGGCGTGGCCGTACTGACCGCGACCGCCGGACTGACGGACGAACTTGCCCTCAGCCTTCTCGACGTCGTGACCAGCGGTCTCGCGGTAGGCAACCTGGGGCTTACCAACGTTAGCGTCAACCTTGAACTCGCGGAGCAGACGGTCGACGATGATCTCGAGGTGCAGCTCGCCCATGCCGGCGATGATGGTCTGGCCGGTCTCGTGGTTGGTGGACACCTGGAAGGTCGGGTCCTCCTCGGCGAGCTTGGTCAGAGCCAGGGACATCTTGTCCTGCTCGGCCTTGGTCTTGGGCTCGATGGCAACGTCGATAACGGGCTTAGCGAACTCGATCTTCTCGAGGACGATCTCCTTGCCCTCTTCGCACAGGGTGTCACCGGTGGTGGAGTTCTTGAAGCCAACGCAAGCGACGATGTCGCCGGCGGCAGCGTCGTCACGGTCGATACGCTCGGCAGCGTTCATCTCGAGGATGCGGCCGAGGCGCTCACGCTGACCATTGGAAGCGTTGACCACGTAGGAACCGGACTCGGCGCGGCCGGAGTAAACGCGGACATAGGTGAGCTTGCCGACGAACGGGTCGGTCATGATCTTGAAGACCAGGCCGGAGAAGGGCTCGTCGAAGGAAGGATGACGCTGGATCTCCTCGCCGGTGTCCGGATCGGTACCGGTGACGGCCTCAACGTCGAGCGGGCTGGGCAGGTAGTCGACGACAGCGTCGAGCAGCTCCTGAACGCCCTTGTTCTTGTAGGCGGAGCCCACGAAGACGAGGTTGAGCTCGTTGGCCAGAACGCCCTTGCGCAGAGCAGCCTTGAGCTCCTCGACGGTGAAGTCCTCCTCCATGAGAATCTTCTCCATGAGCTCGTCGTCAAAGCTGGCAGCAGCGTCGAGGAGCTCCTCGCGCTTGGTGGCAGCGATGTCGGCGAACTCAGCCGGGATCTCGTCCATCGGCTCGGGGTAGGTCATACCCTTCTCGTCGGCCTTGAAGTCCCATGCAGTCATGGTGACCAGGTCGATGACGCCCCAGAAGTTGTCCTCGGCGCCCATCGGGACCTGAGCGGCCACGGCGTTGGCGTCGAGACGATCCTTCATGGTCTCGATAGCGTTGAAGAAGTCAGCGCCCACGCGGTCATACTTGTTGATGAAGGCGATGCGGGGGACGTTGAAGGTAGAAGCCTGACGCCAAACGGTCTCAGACTGGGGCTGAACGCCGGCAACGGCGTCGAAGACGGCGACAGCGCCATCGAGGACGCGCAGGCAGCGCTCGACCTCGGCGGTGAAGTCAACGTGGCCCGGGGTGTCGATGATCTGGATGCGGTAGTCGGTACCGTCCTTCTTCCAGAAGCACGTGGTAGCAGCGGAGGTAATGGTTACGCCGCGCTCCTGCTCCTGAACCATCCAGTCCATGGTGGCAGCGCCCTCATGGACCTCACCGATCTTGTGGGTCTTACCGGTGTAGTAAAGAATACGCTCGGTCGTGGTGGTCTTACCAGCATCGATGTGGGCCATGATGCCGATGTTACGGGTATCGGAAAGCTTGTACTTAGGCTTAGCCATGTTAGTTCCTTACCTTAACTTACCAACGATAGTGAGAGAACGCGCGGTTGGCCTCGGCCATCTTGAAGACGTCCTCACGCTTCTTGACGGAAGCGCCCAGGCCGTTGGAAGCGTCGAGGATCTCGTTGGCGAGACGCTCGGCCATGGTCTTCTCCTTGCGAGCGCGGGAGAAGTTGACGATCCAGCGGATACCCAGAGCGGTGGAACGACGGGAGTTGACCTCCATCGGGACCTGATAGGTAGCGCCACCGACACGCTTGGGCTTAACCTCGAGCGTGGGCTTGACGTTGTCCATAGCCTTCTTGAAGGTAGCGAGAGCGTCGCCACCCTCGGACTTCTCGGCAACGATCTCGAAAGCGGTGTAAACGATGCGCTCAGCGGTGGCCTTCTTGCCGTCAAGAAGGACCTTGTTGATGAGCTGAGTCACCAGGCGGTTGTTGTAAACGGCGTCAGGCTGAACCTCACGACGATTAGCTGCTGCACGACGCGGCATGTGAAATCTCCTTAAGTGTCTACCGTGCGGCGCTTAGGCGGCACACGGCGAAAGTATCAAAACGTTATCTGGCTTATTTGGCCTTGGGGCGCTTAGCACCGTACTTGGAACGGGCCTGCATACGGTTCTGGACCGGAGCAGCGTCGTAGGCGCCACGGATGACGTGATAACGGACACCAGGGAGGTCACGGACACGACCGCCGCGGACGAGCACGATGGAGTGCTCCTGCAGGTTGTGGCCCTCACCCGGGATGTAAGCAGTAACTTCGATGCCGTTGACAAGGCGAACACGGGCAACCTTACGAAGAGCCGAGTTAGGCTTCTTGGGGCTCGTGGTGAAGACGCGGGTGCACACGCCGCGCTTCTGGGAGTTGTGCTGCAGAGCAGCGTTCTTGGACTTCTTGCAGATTGCAGGTTTGAACGTTCAGCGTATC
>CABSBK010000109.1 GCA_902475865.1 uncultured Collinsella sp. | reverse complement strand
GCTCGACCGGGGTCTTCTCTGCCATATCTGTTTCCTTTCCTAAAGGTTTATCGCTATGTAACGCGGCCTACTCGACCGCATCGACCGTTGCCGCCACATTGCCGTCTGCCATGCGCACGCGGATGGCGTCGCCGGGCTTAAAGGTCTTGGCGCTCGTAGCCACCCCATCATCGCTGTACGCGATGGAATAGCCACGGGCAAGCACCTTGAGCGGCGACAGGGCATCGAGCGACGCGGCAGCTCGGCCCAGATCGGACGCAGGTTTGCTGAGCATCGTGCGCCCCTGATGCTCCAGGCGGGAACTCGCAAGCGTGAGCGCATGGCGCTTGCCATCGAGCCCTGAGGTGCTTGCGATCAAGCGCTCGGGCAGACGCTCGAAGTTGGAGCGGAAGGCCCCAACCGAACGCGTTATGGCGCCGGACAGACGATCGGCCGTCAGGGCAAGCTCGGACTCGCGACGCTCGACCATAAACGTGGGGTCGTTGAGGCACGGGCGGCATGCGGCTGCATCGAGCGCGTCGCCCAGACGAGCCGTATAGGCATCCCAGGCTCGACGACCGCGCTGGTCGAGCATTTCCAGATCGACCTGGGCCGACCCGATCATCGATGCCATCGCGGCACCCAGACGCTGATGGCGCGTCTCGAGCACGTCGGCCAACTCCGTCATAGCCGGCGCCACCGATTCTGCCGCTGCCGTTGGCGTGGAGGCGCGACGGTCGCTCACCATGTCGCAAATCGAGGTATCGGGCTCATGGCCAATACCGGTCACCACGGGCACAGGACAAGCCGCCACCGCGCGGGCAAGCTCCTCGTCATTAAAGGTCATGAGGTCCTCAAAGGAGCCGCCGCCGCGCACCAGCAAAATACAGTCGGGCGCCGGCGTAATGGAAGCGGCGCGGCGCAAGCCCTCGATGAGCTCGGCCGGCGCACCCTCGCCTTGAACCTTGGCGCCCACGCAGACGAGCTCGACGAGCGGGTTGCGACGGCGCAGCGTACGCTTGACGTCGTCGATTACGGCGCCCGAAAGCGAGGTGACGACTGCCACGCGCGAGCAGAACACCGGAATGCGACGTTTGCGCGCTTCGTCCATCAGGCCCTCGCGGCGAAGCTTTTCGGCCAACTGCGCCACTTGTTGACGCAGCAGGCCCTCCCCCGCCAGCGAGAACGAGCGAGCGACAAAGCTCATGCGGCCCGTGGCCTTATAGAGATTGAAGCTGCCCTTAAAGCTCACCTGCATGCCGTCGCGCAGATCGAACGTGCGCTTGAGATAGGCGCCCTTCCAGATGATGCAGTCGACGGCTGCCGAATCGTCTTTGATCTGGAAATAACAGTGGCCGCTTCGGGCGTTAGGACCACGGAAACCCGTGACCTCGCCCAAAACGCTCAGCTGCGGAATGGCATCGAGCGCGCCGGCAGCGATTTCTACCGCCTGGCTCACGCTGAGCTCCTTGCGCTCCTGCTCATCCGAACCGTCAAACTCGGCGGAAACGGCATTGCCGGTTAGATTCCAGCCTGCCACGCAGCCTCCTTTCGTCATCGTGCACTAGGGCTTCGGCTCTGGGCAAATTCACGTCCAACACATAGTACAGGGCCGCGGGGACACGAGTCCCCGCGGCGCCCAGCGACCCAATTTGTTATCGGTTGGAGTTTCTGTTGTAGCGAGCCATAAGATAGAGCAGCTGAATAATCGAGGTGAGCGCAGCGGCAACATAGGTAAGCGCGGCGGCCGTCAGCACCTTCTTGGCACCGTTGACCTGCTTGGAACTCATACCCGACTGCTCAATATATGCCACGGCGCGGCGGCTGGCATCAATCTCGACCGGCAGCGTAACCAACTGGAACAACACACTAAACGAGAAGAAGATCAACGCGAGGGTTGTGAGCCCGGCAATGTTCATAAACAGGCCCAAGAGCAACACGATAGTCCAAGTGTTCTGGGTAAAGTTGACAACCGGAACCAGGGCGGTACGCACTTTCATCATGGCGTAACCGCTTTGACGCTGGGCGGCATGGCCTGCCTCGTGGCAGGCCACGGCAACGCTTGCGACCGATCCGCCCGAACGGTTAGCGTCCGAGAGATACAGGTTGTTATCCTGCGGGTTGTAGTGGTCGGTGAGCTCACCGGCAACGCCCTTGATACCCACGGCGTTGCAACCGTTGGCGTCGAGCATGCGGCGAGCGACCGTGGCACCCGTGTCGCCGTCCGAGCGAACCTTGGACCAGGTCTTGTACGTCGAGTTGATATAGCTCTGCGCCGCAAGACCAAGCACCGTACAAACAAGGACAACCAGCAGGTACAGCGGGTCGATGCCAAAGCCGTAACCATAGTAATAGGGCATGCGAATTCCTCCGAATCGAATTACACGTTGGAGGCATTCTACCCAATCAAGCGGCTAGGCTTCCTTACAGCAATTCAATTTTGCCATCTTTGACCGTCAACCCCATGTTGCCGGAAAGCAGATCGTCCAGGCGCGAGCCCACAAGCTCAAAACGCCAACCTTCGCGCAAACGGCTTTGCTCAGGATGCTCAATGTAGTCGGCCAGGTCATCGCGCGAGGCAATGACCGAGGTCGCCACGCCCGAGCGCTCGGCAACCAGGCGGATGAGCGCGTACATGAGATCCGTCACGCTCTCAAGCTCCGGCGAAATCTGGCGATGCCCGCGCACCATGAGCGGCAGGCGATCGTGCGGACAGCTTGCGCCGCGCTTGATGGCCATCAACGCGCCATCCACGTCGCGCTCCCCCAGCTGGTCGGTACCGCGGATGCTACGGAACTCCTCGACACGCACGGGATTGCGCTTAACCAGGGCCAGCAGCGTATCGTCGGACATGACCCACTTGCGCGGGATGTTGCGACGCTCGGCGCGGTCCTCGCGCCAAGCGGCAAGCTCGCGCGCAATGCCCAGCTGATGGCGGCTACACGAGTTGATGCGTTTGACCTTGCGGAATGCCTCATGGCGGTCGGCGCGGTAGTGCGACTCGTCGGCCAAAGGACGCAACTCGTCGAGCACCCAGTCCACGCGGCCCAGCTCACGCAGGCGGCTCATCATCTCGGTATAGGCGACGATTAAGTACTTGACGTCATCGATCGCGTACTCGATCTGCTTATCGCTCAGCGGGCGGCGCGACCAATCGGTCAGCGACTCGGTCTTGGGCAGTGATACGCCGCAGAACGTCTGAACGAGCGCACCATACGAAATCTGCTGGCGCTCGCCCAAAAAGGCGGCGGCAACCTGCGTGTCAAAAATCGGTCGCGGCAGTGCGCCCACGGTATGGAGCATAACTTCCATTGACCACGCCCTCGTCGGCCATAAGCTCGGCAAGCGGCGACAGGTCGTCGATCACCAGCGGATCGACAGCGACACTCTCGGCGAGGGTGGCAATCTGGACCAGGCACAGGCGCGGATGAAACGTGCGCTCGCGCAAAAACTCGGTATCGACGGCGATCGCGTCGAACTCGCGGGCGCGCTGGCAAAAGTCGACCAGAGCCTGATGTGTGGAAATGTACATATCAACCCATCGAATAAGGTTAGGCCCGAAAAACACGGGTAGGATATCGGCATTGCTCTACAACTATACTCGGTTAGTCACAGAACGGGAACGTAAGTATGCGCTGCCTTATCATCCACAACCCGGCATCGGGCCCCAGCTCAGATGAAATCTACGCGTTCACGCACGCCCTCGCGCAGGGCGGCGACGAGGTCGTGATGCGTTTTATCGGCGATGGCATGGAGCCCGAGGATGCCGTGGCAGACGTGCGCGAGTTTGACCGCGTGGTCGTTTCGGGCGGCGACGGCACCGTCTCCAACGTGCTCGACCAGATGCGCGGGTGCGGTGTCCCCACGCTTGTCTTCCCCTCCGGCACGGCCTGCCTGTTCTTTAACAACATCGGCAATGCCCCAGAGGCGGCGGCACTCGCCAAGGCTTGCCGCGACGGCCGCACGGTCAAAGTGGACATGGGTGAGCTCTTTTGGCTCGACGAGAACGGCAACGAGAAGCGCCACGGCTTTATCATCATCGCCGGCTCGGGCTTCGACGCCGAGATCATGATGAAGGCCGCTCCCACCAAAAACGACATTGGCGAGATCGCCTACTTCCTCTCCGCGCTCGCCACGCCCAACCCCACGGTGGCGCACTTTACCATTGAGCACGACGGCATTGTCGAGGAGCTCGACGGCATCTGCTGCATGGCAGGCAATACCTCGGTCATCCAAAACGACATCAACCTGTTCCCCAACTGCCGCATGGACGACGGCATGGTCGACATCGTCGTTATTGAGCCCGTGCGCACGATGCAGCTGCTCCCCACGGTAATTACCGCCGCGCTCGACCCCGCTGGCAAAGTGCTCGGCCGTCCGCAGTTTAAGATCATCCAGACCAAGGAAGCCAAGATCACCTGCACGCCATCGCTGGGTATGCAGTTCGATGGAGAGATCATCTCCAGCAACTCCGGCGTCTTTGGCGCTCGCGCGCTGCCGCAATGTCTCGACCTCATCGTCGACGATTTTTCACCGCTCGGAAAATAGGAGGACCCCATGAACGACAATCCCCTGATTGGCTTTATCGTCATCGTCTTGGCCATGCTCGTTGGTTACGCCATCAATGTGATCCACCGCCGAAAGAAGTAAATCCACATTGGTATGATATTCATCCAGTTATCGACTCTCCCGTTGTTTATGCAAATCCTAAACAGCGGGAGAGTTTTCTTTTTGAGCATTGTCTGGCGCTTTATTCAGCTACAGTAAATGCAGGGTGCCTTTAT
>CABSBK010000108.1 GCA_902475865.1 uncultured Collinsella sp. | reverse complement strand
ATTATCATTGCCCGCTTTACCAAGTTTAAGTACATCTTCCTGACGGGCCATCACAGCATGTTTATGGCCTGCCTGCTGTCTGCCGTTCTGCAGGCATCTGGCTTCCAGGATGTCCAGCTTGTCATCGTGGGCGGCATGTTCCTGGGCCTCGTGAGCGCTATGCTTCCCGCCGTTGGTCAGCGTTTCACCGAGAAGGTTACCGATGGCGATGAAATCGCCATGGGCCACTTCGGTTCACTCGCCTATTACATCTCCGCTGCAGTCGGTACGCTTTTTGCTAAGGACGCCGAGGAGAACAGCACCGAGAAGATCGAGGTTCCCGAGAAGTTCTCCTTCCTGCGCGACACCACCATCTCCACGGCTCTTACCATGGCCTTCTTCTACTTGGTTACCGCTTTCGCCGCTTACATCGCAGATCCTGCGGTCGTTACCAAGACCGCTGGCGGCGACAATGTAATCGTCTATGCCCTGACCTGTGCCCTGTCCTTCGCCGTTGGTGTCACCATCGTCTACAACGGCGTTCGTATGATCCTCGCCGACCTGGTCCCGGCTTTCCAGGGCATCTCCAACAAGCTGATCCCTGGCGCCATCCCCGCCGTCGACTGCGCCGTCTTCTTCCCCTATGCTCCCACCGCCGTCATCCTCGGCTTTGTTGCCTCCTTCATCGGCGGCGTAGTCGGTATGTTCATCGTGGGCGCTACCCTGGGCATCTTCATCATCCCGGGCATGGTTCCCCACTTCTTCTGCGGTGCTACCGCCGGCATCTACGGCAATGCTACTGGCGGTCGCAAGGGCGCAGCTCTTGGTGCTTTCGTCAACGGCCTGCTCATCACCTTTGCCCCGGCCCTGCTCCTGCCCGTTCTTGACGTCTTTGGCTTCAAGAACACTACGTTCGGCGACTTCGACTTCTCCGTCATTGGTATTACGCTCGGCCGCGCTGCTGAGGCCTTCGGTACCACCGGTGTCTACGCGATTCTCGCTGTCCTTCTGATCGTCGCCTTCGTCCCCAACTTCATCCACACCAAGGGTGCTGTGATCAACCACATTGAGGAAGAGTAAACCAGGCATACGTTAAGCCCTAATCGGGCGGAGCTCCGATAACCGGCTCCTACACGGAAGCGGTGACGTCTCAAATGAGGCGTCACCGCTTTTTGCTTTGGAGCAATTGTGAAAACGAGCCGGTGAGGCGCTGTTTCTGTTCCGTGAACGGAATCAAACGCAATGATCGGCAAAAACGTTTTGCCGCTGGGGCGGCGATATAAAAATGGTAAATCTGCAAAACCGTTTGCCGAGAAGATAAAAACCCGCAGCTCACGCCTTGATAAACGTAGGTAAAGTGTTTAGCAGTTCAACGTCCATATGCAGACGAAAGGAATCAGGCAGATGGCAATCAAGGTGTTCGCTGACGGCGCAAACCTCGAGGGCATGCTCGACATGTACGAGAACGGCAACGTTCAGGGTTTCACGACCAACCCGTCCCTTATGAAGAAGGGCGGCGTGACGGATTACCGCGCGTTTGCCAAGGAGGTCCTGGCCCACATCATCGATGTGTCCGTCTCGTTTGAGGTCTTTGCCGATGACGTCGAGACCATGGAGGTCGAGGCTCGCGAGATCGCTACCTGGGCCGAGAACGTCTACGTCAAGATTCCGTGCGTGACCACCAAGGGCGAGTCCACCGCCGAGCTGGTCCGCAAGCTTTCGGCCGACGGCATCAAGGTCAACGTCACTACCATCTTTACGCCTAAGCAGGTCGATGAGATGGTCGAGGCCGTTGACGTCGAGACGCCGTCCATCATCTCGCTCTTTGCCGGCCGCATCGCCGATACCGGCGTCGATCCCATTCCGTTTATGACGGAGTCGGTCAAGAAGGCCGCCGCCAAGCCCAACTGCGAGGTCCTGTGGGCGTCCACGCGCGAGCTCATCAACATTTACCAGGCGGAAGGATGCGGTTGCCAGATCATCACGGCGCCCAACAGCATCCTGGCCAAGCGCAAGAACATCGGCCGCGACCCGTACGAGGTCTCGCTCGATACCGTGCGCGGTTTCGCTAAGGATATCGCCGCTTTGGGCTTCCATATTCTGCCGTAACGCGAACACTGACTACGCCGCGGGCTGCTCGTCCCGGCCTTTCCTTTCCCTATCGCTCACGCGCTTCGCGAGGGTCGCGCTAGGCAAAGGAAAGGCCGGGGTTGCCGACACGAGCTTGCCAGCAAGTTGACGCTTGGCTTCCATATCCTGCCGTGGGCAAAGGTACCCCCGCCTGCGCCGTGCAAAATTGAGAGTATTCAGCAAGGTAAAGGCTTTTACCAGTTGGGTGAAGCACGGAACAGCCCCCGTTTTGGCTCTAATGTCGCTAAAACGGGGGCTGTTTTTGAGGTTATTGTCTCTGTGGGGCGTTCGGAACGGCGGAATTTGCAGAATACTCGCGATTTTGCACGTCGCTGCAGGGGGTACCCTTGCTTTGGCGGTTTACTTCCCCTGCACCATGGTGAGGGAGATTTTCTTGCGGTCGCGATCGACCCTCTCGACCCACACCTTGACCGTGTCGCCGACGCGCACCACGTCGCTGGGGTGCTTGACGAAGCGGTTGGCCAGATTGGAGATATGCACGAGGCCGTCCTGGTGCACGCCCACGTCGACGAAGGCACCAAAGTCGACGACGTTGCGCACCGTGCCCTTGAGTTCCATGCCGGGCTCCAGGTCGTCGATGGAAAGTGCCGAGCGGCTAAAGACCACCTCGGGCGCGTCGTCGCGCGGGTCGCGACCGGGCTTCTTGAGCTCGTTGACAATGTCGATGAGCGTCAGGGTGCCGCAGTCCAGGTCGCTTGCCAGCGCCGAGATGCTGCCCAGACGGCGCTCAATGTCGGGCACGCCGCCGCGGCTGAGCTCGCTGGCTTTAACGCCTGCGCGCTCCAGGACGGCCGTGGCCACCTCGTAGCTCTCGGGGTGGACGCTTGTCGCGTCGAGCGGGTTCTTGCCACCGCTGATGCGCAGGAAGCCCGCGGCGTTGAGATATGCCTTGGGTCCCAGCTTGGGGACTTTCTTGAGCTGGCGGCGATCGGTAAAGGCACCGTTTTCCTCGCGGTAGGCCACGATGTTCTTGGCCACGCTCGGCGTGATGCCCGATACGTATCCCAGCAGGCTCGCGCTCGCGGTGTTGACGTCGACGCCCACACGGTTGACGACGTCTTCCACCACGTGGCCCAGGGTGCGCGAAAGCTCGGTCTGGTCAAGGTCGTGCTGGTACTGGCCCACGCCGATGGACTGGGGCGGAATCTTAACGAGCTCTGCCAGCGGGTCCTGCAGGCGGCGGCCCAGGCTCATGGCGCCACGAACGGTGACGTCCAGGTCGGGGTATTCCTGACTGGCGAGCTCGGAGGCGGAGTACACCGACGCGCCGGCTTCGTTGACGATGGTGTAGCGAAGGCTGGGCGCCTGCTCGGCGATGAACTCCGAGACGACTTCCTCGGTCTCGCGGCTGGCGGTGCCGTTGCCGATGACGATGGTGTTGACGCCGTCCTTCTTGACGAGGCGGGCGAGCTCGCGCTTGGTGCCGGCGACGTCGTGGCGCGGCTTGGTGGGGTAGACCACGCCGTGGTCGAGCAGCTTGCCGGTTTCGTCCATGACGGCGACCTTGCAGCCGGTGCGGTAGCCCGGGTCGAGCGCGAGCACGCGGGCGCCGCGGACGGGGCGTGCCGAGAGCAGCCCCTCAAGATTCTTGGCAAAGACGTTGATGGCCTCGGTCTGGGCGCGGACGGTGAGCTTAGCACGGGCCTCGCGCTCCAGCGAGGGGGCCATCAGGCGCTTGTAACCGTCGGCGATGGCGGCATCGAAGACGGGAGCGAAGACGCCCTGGCGACGGGGCCAACGGTTGCCGAGGCGTGCCGTGGCGGCAGCGCCGTCGACGCTCACGCGCACGCGGAGCTTGCCCTCGCGCTCACCGCGGTCGATAGCCAGCACGCGGTGATTGGGTATACGGCGCAGCGGCTCGTCATAGCTGTAGTACGGCTCGTAGGGGGTCTTCTCGGTGGGGTCGGTGGCCTCGACGACGATATCGGCAGTGTTTTGCGTAAAGGCGCGCAGGTCGGCGACGTTCTCGGGGTCCTCGGCCACTGTCTCGGCCACGATGTCGGCTGCGCCGGCGAGCGCCTTCTCGGGCGTGTCGAAGCCGGCCTCCTCGTTGACGTATGCCGCGGCGGTGTCGAGCGCGCTGCCCTTGGCCGAGGCCTGCATGATGATCATGTTGGCGAGCGGCTCCAAGCCTGCCTCGCGGGCCTTCTGCGCGCGGGTCATGCGCTTTTTGCGGTAGGGCTTGTAGAGGTCCTCGACACGCTGGAGCTGCGTGGCCTCGCGAATTTGCTGTTCGAGCTCGGGCGTAAGTTTGCCCTGGGCGTCGATGAGCAGAATGACGTCCTCTTTGCGCTGTTCAAGATTGCGCAGGTAGGACAGGCGCTCGTCGAGTGCGCGCAGGGCGACGTCGTCCATTCCGCCTGTGGCTTCCTTGCGGTAGCGCGAGATAAAGGGGATGGTGTTGCCCTCGTCGATGAGCTTGACGGCCGCCTCGATGTTGGCGGCCTTAAGGTTGAGCTCGCGGGCGAGCTGGGCGATAAGATCCATGGGACTCCTTGCGTTTAAGGTGCGTTTGCAGCACAGGGCTACCAAGGATACCACCCGTCCCAAAAGACTGTTTTGGGGCCGCGCCACGAAAATGACCTATCTACTACGTTTGAACCGTATGGGTCGACCATGCCTGGTTTTACCGAAAATCGGCAAGCAGTC
>CABSBK010000107.1 GCA_902475865.1 uncultured Collinsella sp. | reverse complement strand
CTGCGACATCATAGAGACGCGAACCGTCAGCTCGCCAGATTCCTCACGGCGAGCCATTTCGTCGGCAAAGCCGTAGTAGTCATCAAACGCCATCTCCTTGATGGCGGTAACGCCGCGCTCGTTAAGCATGCTCATGTAGTCCGAATACCCGGCACGCACCTCGGGCAGTGCGAGGAAATCGCTCATCATGCGCCAGATCTTCTCGGCATAGCACGCCTGGGGTGTAAAGCCGTATCGCGCACTAGCAGCAGCATTGAGAACGCAGGCCTCCGCTCCCGGTGTAAAGCAGACGACGGGGATATCGCCAAAACAATCGTCAAACACAGCTGCCGTATTTGCGTTCTCGGCATCCGATGCCAACGTTTCGGGTAGGTTGTGGCCAAAAGCCGCCGCGCAATCCGGATGATCTTCTTTCCATGCACGCAAGAGCGACACGGCCTCTTTGGCATCAGCGATGCCGGACAGATCAGACCCCAACGTCCGCAGCGCCCAACCTGTATAGAAGGTATGCACATCGATCAGGCCAGGCATGACAGTGCGGTCGCCCAGGTCAACTACCTCGTCCGCCTGGGTCAAATACGAAGCTACCTCACACTTGGTGCCAACCGCCTCAATTCGATTGCCACGGACCGCTACGAAACCTTCAAACGGCAGGTCCCCCGTACCGGTAAAGACGCTCTTAGACGTCAGGACCGTCAAACGATCAGACATCACAACCACCTACACCGGAAGCATGCCAGAGATTGCCGTTACGATCAGGCCAAAGACGACCATGAAAATGAAGAACTTCCAAATGGTCTTCCACCATTGACCAAACGAGATCTTTGCCACGGCAAGACCGGCAACCGTCATGCCCGCCACGGGACTGATGGTGTTGATGGTCTGATTAGCAAACTGGAGCGCGGTAACGGCGGCTTCGGGATTGAGGCCCATAAGCTCGGTCAGCGGACCCATGACGGGCATGGTGAGCGCCGCAAGTCCAGAGCTCGAGGGAACCAGCAAAGAGAGCAGGCCAAGGACGATATACATAAACGTGGTGTAGACGGCGGCAGGTGCACCGGCCAGTGCAGTAGCGAGCGCCTGGAGGATGGTGTCGATGATCATGCCACCCTCTGCGATGACCAAGATACCGCGAGCGATGCCGATGACGATAGCGGCGTACGCAAAGTCGGCAATGCCTTTAACGAACTCCTCGGCGACCGTCTGCTGGTCAAGGCCGCCCAGGATACCGGCAAGCAAGCCCATACCAAGGAACACGGCGGAAATCTCATTCATGTACCAGCCCTGGGTAACAAGACCCCAGACGATAATGCCCATGCCGCAGGCAAAATCGATAAGCACGAGCTTCTGACGGGTAGTGAACTCTTCCTCGATGGAGGCATCGGTCACGGAAAACTCAACACGCTTGAGCTTATCGTCCTCGTACGTAATGGACGACTCGGGATTTTTCTTGACGCGCATGGCGTAGCGCATGGCCCATGCGATACCGACGGCAGTGAAGATGACCCAAGAAACGGCGCGCAGCCACAGTTGCGGATTACCCTCGATGCCAATGATGCCCTGGGCGATCAAAACATTAAACGGGTCGATGGTCGAAGCACAATATCCAGGTTTGGACCAAGGAAGCAGATGATGAATGCCGTCATCGAGTCATAACCGATACCCATCATGATGGGAATGAAGATGGCGTAGAACGGCAGGGCTTCCTCAGACATACCAAACGTAGTGCCGCAAATAGACAGCAACGTCATCGTGATGGGAATGATGAGGATATCCTTGTTCTTGAGCTTTTTAATCACACGGCTCATGCCGGCATTCAAAGCGTTGGTCTTGGTGATGATTGCGAACGATCCGCCAATCAATAAGACGAACGCAACGACGTCGGCAGCCTCTTGGATACCCTTGGTGGGCGCTTGCAGGACCGCGAAGATATCCTGGCCCAGATTGATGGTCTCGCCGGTCTCTGAATCGGTGTAGTTCTTATCGACCTGTTCATAGGTTCCAGCAACGGCGACTTCACGCTCGCCCGCCGCTGTTGAAATCGTCTTGCGCTGATACTGACCAGAGGGAACGATCCAAGTCAGAACCGCAAAGACAACGATCAGCAAGAACATGATCGTATAGACATGCGGTAATTTGAACTTAAAACGTCTGTTTGTCTTCTTCGCCTTCGTATCTGACATAGATACCTCCAAAGAACTCGAGACTGCATCACATCTCGTTTCAACGCCTGCGCAAGGCAAACGTTCTATGACGTTCCATAGATTACCAGCAGCTTTTCCCATCATCAAGATAATTTCAAACTGATTGCCGCGACGCGGTTGAACGGTTGCGTTCGCGCCGTGAACGGTATGGAGACGCCCGGTGAGATGATCAACCGGGCGTCTCCATTCGCAATGTCCTAGATGTCAAAAACGTAGCGAGACCCAACGATCCGCTGACGACCGATGATAAACGGCCGCCGCTGCTCATCGAAAAAGAAGGCTTCCATATAAAACAAGGGTTCGCCAACGGGAACTGCCAACAGCCGAGCGGCCTCGGGCGACGCGCACGCGTTCTCGAGTGTGCACGGGTCGGTAAACGCGGGCGTACGGCCCGTCCGGTTACGCACGAACTCAAAAATGGATTGGTTAGATAGAGGTGCCGTTGATAGATAGGCGTTGTCCTCGTAAACATATATGTTGTTCTCGAGCATGACAGGGACGCCATCGGCAGTGCGCACGCGCTCAACGCAAATCAAGTCAGTTCCAACGGGAACACCAAAGAACTGTGCTTCGGTAGAATCCGCCGGCAGTATCTTTCTCGAAATGACGCACGCCCCCGGCTCCATTCCGTTAACGCGGCATGCGTCCGAAAAACTCTGGACGTCATCCTTCTGGCGAATCTTGCGCTTAAGCTTGGGGGCATTGACAAACGTGCCTTTCCCCTGTCGCTTCGTTAGATAGCCCTGCTGGACGAGCTCCTCAATAGCGCGTCGCACGGTAACGCGGCCAACTTTATAGCTCTCAGCCAATTCGAATTCGTTGGGTATCCGCGCGCCCGCCTTGTAGGCACCGGAGTTAATTTCGTTTTTAATGATATCAATGACCTGTTGGTACAGCGGTATCGCTGCTTTACCGTCAGTTGGCCCTTCAGTCGGTGGCATATACCCTCTCCCAGCACAATTAAGTCTAAAGCGGGCCCAAGGGCATTCAGCAAGCCCTTAAGCCCGCATTAGCTTAAAGTATGCTAGGTGTCGCACCAAAATGTTGGCTATTTACTCATCAGACCCGAAAAACGCGCAACTACCGCGATCCTAAGAAAGCGTGAGCAGTTCCGGCAGCTGGTCGATAATCTTGTCCGCGGCATCCTGGCTAAAGCCAAAGCGCTCCTCGCGCTTGGCAATGACCGTCAACCCCGCGCGTTTGCCGGCAGTGATACCAGGTACCGAATCCTCAACGCAGCAGCAGCGATCCGCGGGCAGCCCCAGCAGGTCCAGCGCATGCAGGTAAATGTCGGGCTCGGGCTTGCTCTCCTTAAATTGCTCGCCGCTCACCACATACTCAAAGGCATCCGACAGCCCGCACGCATTGAGCACTTCCTCGATGCTAACCATGGGAGACGAGCTGGCAAGCGCCACGCGAACGCCGCGGCGCGGCAGCTCTCGAATCGTATCCACGGCGCCTGGGTTAATCAAAGCCTGATAGTCGCGCGGACGCTTATGCGCCCACTCGTCCCAACGGGCCAACGCCTCCTCGCCAGTGAAATGCCCCTTACCGGCGCGCTCAAACCAATCGACCAGCATATGCAGGAAGAACTGATGCGAGGTACCGACCTGCCCATTCAACTCCTCTTGTGTCAGATTAAGCCCCAGCTCCTTGGCAAACGCGGCAGTCTCGCCCAGGTAGTAATACTCGGTATCGACAATGACGCCGTCCATGTCAAAGATAACGGCGTCGAACGGAAATGCGGACACGGCACCCTCCCTAACAAAAGGACGCCCGCGAGCAGGCGCCCGAGCCATGCATTAATCGGCGATTCTAACCCAGCAGCTTATCCAGCGCCACTGCAATACCATCTTCGTTGTTATTGGCGGTCACCATCTGGGCCACAGCCTTAACCTCATCGACGGCGTTGCCCATGGCTACACCGGTGCCGGCCCACTCAATCATGGACTTGTCGTTCTGGCCGTCGCCAAACGATACGACCTCGCTGGCATCGATGCCGAGCTTGGGCAGAGCACCCTCAAGCGCGCGGGCCTTGTCGATACCGGGCGCCGTGTACTCAAAGTACCAGTCAGCCGTAAACATGCCCGAAAGCGTCTGGGTAAAGGGCGCATACATCTCCTCGTAATGCGCCTGCAGATAGGCAGGGTCGCCCGCGGTGAGTAGCTTGTCCACGGGATAAGCATCAGCGACCTCATGCAGGCTCTCCACCTCGCGAATCTTAAGATCACACGCGTCGCGCTCATACTTGACGATATTCTTCTGCGAGCCGTCAGGCAGCGTGATCATGCAATGGTACGAATCCTCGACGTGCAGATCGCGACCGAGCGAAATCATAGGGATCACGTCAAAATTACGCAGGTGATCAATCAGGCGATGCAGTTCGTCAGCCGGCATGGCCTGATCGAACAGCACCTCGTCGGTCTGGGCATCGACGACGTGAGCGCCATTGAAAGCGACCAGCAGACCGTCATGGTTTTGAAGATCGAGCTCCTGCGCCAAGGCGTGCAACCCCCATGCGGGACGGCCCGAAGCCAAAATGAGCTTAATGCCCGACTCCTGCGCCGCGAGCAGCTTCTCGCGCGTACGCGGGCTGATG
>CABSBK010000106.1 GCA_902475865.1 uncultured Collinsella sp. | reverse complement strand
CCGATTGCAGGCATATAAAAACCGCCCCCGGAGGGACGGTTCTTCGTAATTCAATGTTGTCGCTGGCCTACTCGCCATCCTCCAGCTTGATGAGGATCTTGCGGTAGCCACCGTACTCGCCGTTGAGCGCCTTGGACACACGGCTCACCGTGGTGGACGAAGCGCCGGTACGCGCCTGAACCTCGACATAGGGCTCGCCCTCGTCCAGGTAACGCGCGACCTGCAGACGCTGCGATAGATCGCAAATCTCGCGCGGCGTGCAGATATCGGTCAAAAACGCTTGGATATCCTTCTCGTCGTCCAAAAGGCTAAATGCGTGGACCAGCTGCTTGACATCAGGCTTGTCAAACATGTTCTCGATATTCATCGATCACCGCCAAACCCGCCAAAAGGCATCGAAGTTGGTACTGACATCGGGCATCGTTCGCCCGTTCTATGCAATAGGGCAACGCGTGTGGCTTTTGCCCGTAGCAGTGTAGCACACCACCAAACTAAAGCGACAAGACTCTCTGCCAGCGGCGCGTTTTTTAGGACGAACGCCGGTTTGAAACCGAATGCGCACGCAAGCTCCACGAATATCTGAGACAATGGGCGCCCAAACAGGACCGTGTCCGCGCATCTATCCGAGTTGCAAAGGCATGCGCCTCTCACGCCTCTTTGCCACGTCTTGCGCAAGAAAGGATCTCCACCATGCGCTTTTTGCTCAACTGGCTTTTGACCTCAATCGCCATCGCGATTGCAACGTTTCTCGTCCCCGGCATTCAGCCCTTCGGCATGGCCGACGCCTGGGTCTGCTTTGCCTTCGTGGGACTGTTCCTCAACATCGTCGACTCGCTCGTCAAGCCGTTCCTGACGGTCATCTCGCTGCCGCTCACTATTATCACGCTTGGTATTTTTCAGCTCGTAGTCAACAGCTTTATGCTCGAGCTGGCCAGCTACCTGTCGGTCAATCTGCTGGGCGCGGGTATCTCCATTGCCGGCTTTGGATCGGCCTTTATGGGCAGCATCCTGATATCCATCATGCGCAGCATTCTCGACAGCGTCGCCAGGAACTAAAGCGACCGGATACGGACCGCCACAACACGCCAAAAGAAGGCCGTCCATCGCAACGATGGGCGGCCTTGTCATTTGCCAAGCCTCAGGGGCAAGAAAATCTACCATTTCTGCCCCGTCCCCAAATGGCAGGTGGAGCTAGATGACGTAGTCGTAGCCCTCGTTGGGGGCGACGAGTGCATCGAGCGTCACGCCGTCGAGGTAGTCGTTGATGAGCTTGTCCAGGTTCTTCCACACGTCGAGTGTGGGACACTCGTCCGAACGTGAACAGCCCTTGCAGTCGCCGTCCAGGCATGCGACCGGCGCCAGGCTGCCCTCGGTCAGGCGCAAGATCTCGCCCACCGTGTACTGCTCGGGCGGGCGCGTGAGCACGTAGCCGCCGCCTTTGCCGCGCATGCCCGAGAGCATATTGGCGCGGACGAGCGTAGCCAAAATGTTCTCCAGATATTTCTCAGAAATCCCCTGACGCGCGGCGATCTCTTTGAGGGGAATGCGGCCTGCCGCCTGGTGCTCGGCCAGGTCAACCATAACGCGCAGGGCGTACCTGCCCTTAGTAGAAACCAACATATATAGTGCTGCCTTTCGGTCTTTTAATTCGTAGAAATTCTAGCCGAAAAATTGGTTTTGAAAATACCTATTCCCGTCAAGCTGGTTAATCGACTCGTAATAATCTTCTATTTCCTATTGCGTTACTAGGCTTTACTGTCTACTATGCTTGCCAACAGTAAAAAGAACAACCCATAAGGTTTATGGGTTTCGCTGCTACACACACCGTAAACCCACACGGTATCCAGTCGTTTGAACACTTTGGAGGTTCACCATGAGCAATGTTTACACGTCCATCGATCAGCTTATCGGCCACACCCCGCTTCTGGAGCTCACTCACTTTGAGGCCGATGAGGACCTCAAGGCCCGCGTACTCGTCAAGCTGGAATACTTCAACCCCGCCGGCTCCGTCAAAGACCGCGTCGCCAAGAACATGATTGACGAGGCCGAGAAGGCCGGCAAGCTCGTGCGCGGCGGCGACTACACCATCATCGAGCCCACGAGCGGCAACACCGGCGTCGGCATCGCCTCGGTGGCGGCGGCTCGCGGCTACAAGGTGATCATCACCATGCCCGAGACCATGTCCGTCGAGCGCCGCAAACTTATGCAGGCATACGGCGCACAGCTCGTGCTCACCGACGGCTCCAAGGGCATGAAGGGCGCCATCGCTAAGGCCGAGGAACTGCAGAAGGAGACGCCCAACAGCATTATCGCCGGCCAGTTCGTGAACCCCGCCAACCCCGCCATCCACAAGGCCACGACCGGCCCCGAGATCTGGGATGACACCGACGGCAAGGTCGACATCTTCGTCGCCGGCGTCGGCACCGGTGGTACCGTGACCGGCGTGGGCGAGTTCCTCAAGGAGCAGAACCCCGAGATTAAGGTCGTCGCCGTTGAGCCCGCCACCTCCCCGGTGCTCTCTAAGGGCCAGGCCGGCCCGCACAAGATCCAGGGCATCGGCGCCGGCTTTGTGCCCGACGTCCTCGACACCCGGGTCTACGACGAAATCATCCCCGTCGAGAACGAGGACGCCTTTGCCACCGGCCGCGCTGTGGGCCACAAGGAGGGCGTGCTCGTGGGCATTTCGTCCGGCGCCGCCGTGTGGGCTGCGCTGCAGCTGGCCAAGCGCCCCGAGAACGAGGGCAAGACCATCGTGGCGCTGCTCGCCGATACCGGTGAGCGCTACCTGTCCACGGCACTCTTCCAGGACTAGGGCCCGTCGCCCATAGGTTGAGCCCAGGGACGAGCCGGTCTCCTCTCTCTCCCGGCAGTCTGAGCCCATCCCATCAGGGTGTCCCACGAGACGTCCGAACTTGCTACAATGTCTGCGGCGCGGAACCAGCCTCCCGCGCCGCTTTTCTTTTTTGGCCACATGCCACCAAGGAGAACCTCCCCATGCACAACAAGCGCGTGCTCGTCGCTATGAGCGGCGGCGTCGATTCCAGCGTGACCGCGTATCTACTCAAAAGTCAGGGTTACGAATGCGTCGGCGCCACCATGCGCCTCACCTGCCCCGCGCCCGATCCCATCACGGGCATGAGTAAGGTCGACCGCGACATCGCCGATGCACCATGTGCTCGACCTGCAGCAGACCTTCGACCGCAACGTTATCGAGCGATTTGTGACTGCCTATCAGGAGGGGTTGACGCCTAACCCGTGCATCATCTGCAACCGCCATATTAAGTTTGGCGCGCTGCTCGATGCGGCGCTGGACATGGGCTGCGACTACATCGCCACAGGTCACTACGCCAAAACGAGTCAGGCATCCGACGGCACCTGGCAGCTGCATCGCGGCGAGGACCCTAAAAAGGACCAGAGTTACTTTTTGTATTCGCTCACGCAAGAGCGCCTGGCACGCACAATCTTTCCGCTGGCAGGCTTAGACAAAGAGCACGACGTGCGCCGGATTGCCGCCGAGCAGGGCTTCATAAACGCCAAGAAGGCCGAAAGCGAGGATATCTGCTTTATCGCGGACGGTGACTACGCGGGCTATATCGAGCGCCGTTGCGGACATGCCGCTGCACCGGGCGACATTGTGTGGCGCGACGGCAGCGTGGTCGGGCGCCACAATGGCGCGCTGCGCTATACCATCGGCCAGCGCAAGGGCCTGGGCGTCGCGATGGCGCATCCCGTGTACGTAACGGGCGTCGATGCCGCCAACAACATTGTGCATCTGGGCGAGGCCGAGGACCTGACGGCCACAGCGCTCACAGCCGACGACTGGATCTGGAGTGCCCCTGCCGACCGCATGGAGGCGGAGCTCGATGCCGGCGGCATTCGCGTGGGCGCCAAGTACCGCTACCGTCAGAAAGACCAGGCAGCGACCCTTACGCGTGGCGAAGACGGGCAAATGCTGCTAACTTTTGACGAGCCGCAACGAGCCATCGCCCCCGGCCAGGCCGTTGTAATCTACCACGGCGACATCGTCCTCGGCGGCGGCACCGTTACGGCGGCCATCAAGTAGTCGCGGGATTATCGCCGCACGTGTCGAAGCACTTCAACAGCGGCACCAACCTCGATTACGCGACGCTCCAGGCCGCGGCGAATGAACTCGAGCCGACCCTCCGCCGTGGCCCACTTGCTCTGCGAAAGAATCTCAATCGCCTCATCAACAAATCCGTTGAGCCGCGATGAGTCGAACCAATCGAGCGAGTCCGCAAGCGCCAGCTGGACGGAAGGGTCGGGCCCAAACGGCTTAGCAGCAAACCCGAACTCCCCAGCTGCGAGCACGGCAGTCGGTACGCTGTACCACAGGCAGTTGCCGCTATCGAACAGCGGAGCAGGTTTTATCTCCAGGGTGTCGACATTGCGGATGATGCCTAAGTTTCGCCAATGGCGGTCGCTGTTGGCCAAAAGGGCATCGCAGACAATCATCTGCGACATAGACCTTCTCACAGCGGCCTCATCGACACCATGCTTGCCGAGGTAGCAACAGTATCGATCGTATGTCGAGTTTCCCCGCTGGCTACCAAGTGCGCCCTTAACGTAAACAGCCGGAACGTATTCCTCGCGGCCGTCAAGAAAATCCTCGCACAGGCACACGGGGCCATTGAACATCCGCTCAACCGTATAAGGAACAAACTCGCCCTCCAACAGCAAGCGACGATGTAGAGCCGTTGCAACCGCCTCGTTAAAGGGACGTTGATCGTCCATCCCGCACCCTTTAGCCAAAACGCGAATGCCGTTTCGGATTATCCACGATTTAGGGAGCTCGCCCTCGGACGTGTTATCCGGATTTTTAAGACCGATGCCTTCCAGCCAACCCGAACGATCTTCGGGCG
>CABSBK010000105.1 GCA_902475865.1 uncultured Collinsella sp. | reverse complement strand
CGCGTACTCTAGTCGCGCAGAAAGCGCGTGCCCGAGGACGTGAGCGTGGTGGGTGTTGATGACAGCCTGGGCGACATCGTGCCCGATTGTCGCCTGACTACGGTGCGCTTTGACAACAAGCGCGTCGGCATGTGGGCGGTCGACAAGATTGCCGGCGCCGAGGGCGTTGAACCCGGTGTGGAGCACATGCTGTTTCCGGGCGTGCTCGTCGAGGGCGATACGGTGCGCGATGTACGCTAGGGCGCGGGTCTGTTTGGGTTGCCGCTAATTGTGTTCGATATTGTTCAAATTGGTTTAAAAACCGTTCACGGGCGAAAATTGACCGTTCATAGCTTGAAATTACGTTTTGCGCTGTTCTTTTTTGTTTGAATGTTAATGTTTCAGGCATACAGAACGCAGCGCGTATGCCCGGACGCGATGCTCTCCATTGGTTCATATGTGAAAGGAACGCAATATGGCAACCAAAGAAGAAATCTCGATGGTTGGATTCGAGATTGTCGCATACGCAGGTGACGCCCAGACCGATCTGCTTGCAGCGCTCGATGCTGCTCGCGAGGGTGACTTTGAGAAGGCCGAACAGCTGCACAAGGATGCCAGCGATGCACTTATCGGCGCCCACGACACGCAGACCAAGCTGCTTTCGCAGGAGGCCGGCGGTGGCGAGATGGAGATGACCTTCATCATGGCTCACGCTCAGGACACTCTCATGACCACTATGATCCTGGAGAAGCAGACCCGCTTTACCATCGATGCCTACAAGCGCATCGCCGAGCTCGAGGCCAAGCTCGCCTAACGAGCCCGCACAACCAAGTCCCCTTCCAAAAGCTCTGCTGCAAACTCGCGACAGGGCTTTTTCTTTTTACCCGGTACTTGGGGACGTTCCTTATCTGCCGACAGTTAGGGACACTCCTGCCATGCATTTGATCCTTTGAGGATGGAAGAAAACGGGTTATTAGGTTTGCTGCGGTGCCGACTCGGCCAGTCGGTTACAAAACTATGCCGGTTTACTACGATGATTCGCATTCTTTCAACTATGGAAAGAACGGCGTTATCAAAGCCGCAGGTAGAAAGCTTGTCATTTTCTGCTAATAGCAAATGTGGTCGGTCCTATCGGTTTTACCGTAGTAAACCAGCATAGTTTTGAAATGGCACTATTCGACTAGCAGCGTTATGGAGCTTCTGCACGCCCTCCCGTTCGGTTTTTCGCTGGGTGGGTATACTTCCATCCGCAATACAGGCCGGAATAAGGAGGTATCCAAATGCCGGGCAACGGATTGATTCAAAAGGGAGACGCGCACGAGATGGCTCATGGGCGTCCTGTCCAGATAACCGAGCACACGACGGTAACCGAGCTGCAGCCCAGCCTGTCCGATGTCGTGTGCGCAAACAAAAAGCTGCAGATTGGCTTTATCGTTGCGCTCGTGGTACTGGCGCTGTTGTCGGGCTTTGTAGTTCGTCCGCATTTTGCCGATACCAAGACCTGGGACTCCACCATCGAGGTCATCGATCAAAAGAAGGGCAATGTTTTGGCGCTCACGACCTCGTGCGTCGCTCTATCTGCGGGTATCACTGCGCTGCCGGGCGATACGGGAACGCCAGTTGCCGAGCAGCTCGCGCAGCTTTCAGGCAACCTTGGTATCGTGCTTGCCGTGCTATACCTAGAGAAATACCTGCTAACCATTTTGTGGTCGGTTGGCTTGGGCATCTTAATCCCGATTGCGTTGGTGCTCTTTGCGGTGTCGCTCGGCATTCACGGGCGCTGGAGCACGAGCACTGTCCTGCGCCGTGTGGCGACACGCGTACTGGTGGTTGCCGTGATCGGCATGGCGCTCGTGCCTGCAAGCGTATGGGTGTCGCAAAAGGTCGATGAAACGTATCGCGTTAGCATCGAGGCGGCCGAGCAAAAGGCGGCCGACGCTGCGAGCGCGGCAGATAGCGATAGCTCCAAAACAAGCAAGAAAAAGACCGAGTCCACAGAGTCCAAGAATGTGCTTGAGCAGCTTGCCGACGGCGCCTCGGGTCTCGTCACGTCGGTGACCAGCGGCGCCAAGCAGATGACCGATGAAATTGTGCGGCAGGTGACCGATCTGATCGAAGGCGTCATCGTGATGATCGTGACCTCGTGCGTGATTCCATTGCTGGTGCTCGTGGCGTTCCTGTGGCTGGGACACGTACTGCTGGGGATCGATATTTCCGGCCCGGCGAACTATTTGACGGGCCGCTTTCTGAGTGCTCCGTCCAAGCACGCCAAAAAGGGTGGGCAGTCCGAGTAGCTAAAACAGCTGTATATACCGGGGAATACCGCCGAAGGGCGGCCGAGACACGTTCTTGGCCGCCCTTTTGTTTGTTGAACACATGGTTGCTACGTCCGCGCCCGGCTCAAACGGTCAGCAATCATCCGTGAACGATATTTGTTCAAAAAAGAACAAAGATAAACAAATAGTTGTTGCAGTTACTGTTCGAATGTGTTCAAATAAACATGAACAGTGAAGAACCGCACATTCAGATGCCCGGACCTGAACGCGATTCAACACTTCCAAACAGAAACTGCGCACCTGCGTATCTCTCAAGGAGGATGTCATGAGGGTTGTAATCGCTTCCGATGCCGACGGTATGTCGATGAAGGAGTCCATCAAGGAGATGCTCATCGCCGACGGTCACGAGGTCGTCGACTATTCCGAGACCCCTGCCGCGGACTTTGTCGATTCCGCCACCGCCGTTGCCAAGGACCTGCTGGAGCACAAGGATTCCCAGGGCTTCGCATTCGATAAGTACGGCGTCGGCTCCTATATGGCCGCCGTCAAGATCAAGGGCATGGTCGTCGCCAACATTTCCGATGAGCGTTCCGCTTACATGACCCGCTAACACAACGGCTCGCGCATGGTCACCAGGGGCCCGGGCGTTGTGGGCACCGAGGTCGCCAAGAAGATCGCCCGCGAGTTCCTGCGCGCCCAGTACGCCGGCGGCCGTCACCAGATCCGTGTCGACATGCTCAATAAGATGGCCTAACGAGAGCCACCGAGAACTCGAACTTCTATCTCAACTTGTGAATTCAGACGAAAGGACGTTCTGATGAAGAAGACCATCGCAATCGGTTGCGACCATATCGTTACGGACGAGAAGATCTATCTGGCCGACCGCCTGGAGCAGGCTGGCTACAAGGTGCTTGACTGCGGCACCTACAGCCACACCCGTACGCACTATCCCATTTACGGTAAGGCCGTGGGCGAGGCTGTTGCCAGCGGCAAGGCCGACTTTGGCGTGGCCCTGTGCGGCACCGGCATCGGCATCACCAACGCCGTCAACAAGGTTCCCGGCGCCCGCTGCGCCCTGGTTCGCGACATGACCTCTGCCCTGTATGCCCGTCGCGAGCTCAACGCCAACATCGTGGGCTTTGGCGGCAAGATCACCGGCGAGTTCCTGATGGCTGACATCATGCTTGCCTTCCTGGAGGAGCCCTACGAGAAGACCCCCGAGCACGATGCCCTGATTGCCAAGATTGATGCCTGCAACAAGGCCGACGCCGAGGCTCAGGCTGACCCGCACTTCTGTGACGAGTTCCTGGAGAAGTGGGACCGCGGCGAATACCACGACTAAGGAGGTTCCGGCGTTCTACCGAACGCCAGACCAGTCGACGCTGCGAAGCCATCTGGCGGGCGAGCTGCCGTTCAGCTTCAGCGGCATGGCCAGAAGGTCAATGCCGCCTCGCTTCAAGGCACCTTGCCTCGCCAGCTGGCTTCACGCTGACGTTGGGGTGCCTGTGGGGTCGCCCCTGTTGTTGCGAAGCCGTCTGGCAAGCGAACTGCTCTGATAACACTTTTGCTTGCTGAGCTTGTGTGCTTCGTTTTGTCGGTACCCGGCATTCTGCGGCTTTTTAATTGACGGCTCGCGTTTCTGTGAGGGGGCGCGGGCCGGTTTTCTAAACAGGAGTTCAATATGATTCTGACCGTTACCATGAACCCGTCGATTGATACGCGCTATCAGCTCGACAAGCTGATCATCGACGATGTTAACCGCGTGACGCCCGAAAAGACCGCTGGCGGCAAGGGCCTCAACGTGAGCCGCGTGCTGTTGCAGCTGGGCGACGACGTACTTGCAACCGGCTTGCTTGGCGGGCACATGGGTGCCTATATGGCCGAGCTCATGGATGCCGATGGTGTCAAGAATGACTTTGTGCCCATCGCCGGTGAGACGCGCATTTGCCTGAATATTCTGCACGAGGGTAATCAGACCGAGCTGCTGGAGAGCGGCCCACAGATCGTCCCAGCCGAGCTCGAGGCCTTTACGGCCAAGTTCGCCGAGCTTGCAGCGAAGGCTGACGTTGTGACGCTTTCGGGCTCGCTGCCGCGTGGCGTCGATGCCGGCTACTATGCCGAGCTCGTCAAGATCGCCGAAGAGGCGGGCGCCAAGGTGCTGCTCGACACCTCGGGCGCATCGCTGGAGGCCGCGCTGGAGTCCGACGCTAAGCCTGAGCTCGTAAAGCCCAACCTGACCGAGATTAACGGCCTGCTGGGTACGTCCTTTACGACCGATGATGTCGATGCCCTGCGCGAGGCGCTTGCCGCCGATGGCCGCTTTGCCGGTATTCCCTGGGTCGTCGTTTCGATGGGCGCTGCCGGTTCGGTGGGCTTCCACGAGGGCCGCGCGTTCCGCGCCAAGACGCCCGCGATTGCGGCTGTGAACGCGACGGGTTCCGGCGACTCGACCATCGCCGGCTTTGCGCATGCCATTGCTGCTGGTGCCGACGACGTCACGGTGCTCAAGACCGCCAATACCTGCGGCAAGCTCAACGCCATGGATCCCAAGACCGGCCACCTGGTCATGGACCGCTGGGACGAGATTTACAACGGCGTTGAGGTCGTAGAGTTGTAGCGGTTGCGACTCCTAATAGAATGAGCGTGGAAAATCTCCCGCTTTTGGTGCCCATACGAGCTCAAAGTGGGAGATTTTCCACGCTCGAGTCATTAGTCGTCGGGGACGTTCTTTAATGACC
>CABSBK010000104.1 GCA_902475865.1 uncultured Collinsella sp. | reverse complement strand
CTGAAGGTATCCCTTGTCTCGGGCGCCACGCTGTCCGAGGTGTCGCACGAGCTGGGTATCGACGACATCATCATCTTTGGCGCCTCCGAGACCGGTACCGGCGCCCGCGGTCTGCACTCGGCGCTCGAGAACGTCTATGAGTCGCTCGTAGGTGCGCTGTACCTGGATGCCGGCTGGGATGTTGCGGCGGACTTTATCCACCGTACGCTCAAGCCGCACCTGGCCTCCGAGCGTGCCGAGCACCCCGCGAACCCCAAGTCGTTCTTGCAGGAGTGCGTGCAGGCTGACGGCCACGAGCCTCCCGCGTATAAGCTGGTCGGCTCCGAGGGCCCCGCGCATGCGCCCACCTTTACCGCTGTGGTGCTCATCGACGGTATTCGCCAGGGTCGCGGCACCGGTTCCTCCAAGAAGGAGGCCGAGGCGGCCGCTGCGCTCGAGGCGCTCGACCGCATGGGCTACACCACCAACGGCGTGATTCTCAACAAGAAGCCTGTCTAAGCGAGGAACCGTGTATCTCAAGTCCCTCACGCTCAAAGGGTTCAAGTCGTTTGCCGACCGCGCCCATATGTCATTTGAGCCGGGCCTGACCGTCATCGTCGGTCCCAACGGCTCGGGAAAATCGAACATCTCCGACTCGATTCTGTGGGTCCTGGGTGAGCAGAGCGCCAAGCAGCTGCGCGGCCAGGCCATGGAGGACGTTATCTTCTCGGGCTCGTCGGCGCGCAAGCCGGTGGGTGTCGCCGAGGTCACGCTGGTGCTCGATAACTCGGACCATATGCTGCCCGTCGACTTTGACGAGGTCGCCATCACCCGTCGTATGTATCGCTCGGGCGAAAGCGAGTACCTCATCAACTCGAGCCCGTGCCGCCTGATGGACATTCAGGACATTCTGCACGATTCAGGCTTGGGCAAGGATACGCATTCCATCATCAGCCAGGGCAAGCTCGACGCCATTTTGCAGAGCCGCCCCGAGGAGCGTCGCGCCCTGATCGAGGAGGCTGCCGGCATCTCCAAGCACAAGCGCCGCAAGGAGCGTGCGCTCAAAAAGATTAAATCGATGGACGAGCACCTGACCCGTGCCCGCGATATCAATAAGGAGATCGCCCGTCAGCTGCGGCCGCTGGAGCGTCAGGTCGATCGCGCGCGCAAGTACAAAGAGCTGTCCTCGCGCGCGAACGAGCTTACGCAGATGCTGGCCGTCGACGAGCTTCGTTCACTGCAGTCGCAGTGGAACGACCTGGAGAGCCGTTCCAAGGAGGGCGCTGCCGAGCTTGAGCTTGCGCAGTACCGCTTGGGCGAAAAGGAGCGCGAGCTCGAGAAGCTCCAGGTCATGCTCGAGGAAAAGGGCCTGTTTGTGGGCGATCTGGGCGAGCAGCGCCGCCATATGCAAGACGTGGTCGGCCGCATTAACTCAGATATGCGCCTGCTCGAGGAAAAGGGCCACAACATGGTGTCGCGCCTGTCAGACATGCGCGGCCAGATCTCGAGCTCCGAGCATCAGCGCCGTCGCGTGGTCGAGGAGCTCGAGGATGCGCGTGCCCAGCTTGAGGAAGTGACCGGTGCGCACATGCAGGCTCAGGACGACGTTGATGCCGCCGGTCCAGCCGCCGCCCAGCTCCACGAGCGTCGCGTTGCGCTTGACAATCAGATTTCGCAGCTCACGCGCGAGCAGCGCGATGTGCAGCGTGTGGCCGATAACGCCGCGCTCGAGCTTGCCAAGGTGAAGGACTCTTTGAGCAATGCCGAGGTCGAGGACAACATGTACGCCTCGCGCCTGGAGCAGATCGACGAGCAGCTCGAGGAGGTCACGGCCTCGCTCGAGAGCCGTCGCGACCGCGCTGAGGAGCTCGACGGCGCGCTTGATCAGGCCCGCCAGGCCCAGGTCGATGCGCGCGAGGCCACCGAGGTTGCCCGTGCAGCCCTTAAAGACTTGCGTGCCCGCGAGAGCGAGGCGCGCAACAAGCTGTCCGAGGTTCGCTCGGAGCTTGCCAGCCAAAAGAAGCTCGATGCCCGCATGGCCGACAGCTCGCCGCTGGTGAGCCGTCTGGTGGGCGCGCTGGGTGATGATGTTTCGGGTCGTCTGGGCGACGTGCTCGAGGCCCCTCGTGAACTCGAGAGCCTGGTCGAGCAGCTGCTTGCCGGCGATATCGATGCCCTGCTGTTTGATGACGCCGCCACGCTTGAGCGTGCCGGTCGTGCGGCACTGGACCAAAAGAAGGCCTCGGGCGAGGCACTGCTGATGGCGCGCGGCGTGAGCGGCTCTGCTGCTGCTAAGGGCGCTGCCGGTTCGCGTCTGGTCGATCGCCTGTCCGTGCGCGCCGGTTATGGTCCGGTTGTCGAGGCCCTGCTCGGCGGCTATTACGTGGTCGATGACTTGGCTGCTGCGCTGGCGGCACCTGTCGTTGACGGCGTGACCTATGTGACGCCCGATGGCGCCCGCGTGAGCTGTGGCGGCCTGGTGCGCGTGGGGCTCGATGCCGGCGAAGCTTCGGGTGCTCTTGAGCGCAAACGTCGCATTCGCGAGCTGGAGGGCCTGGAGCCCGATTTGGCTGCCGTGTTTGAGCACGTGTCGGATCAGGTCGTCGAGGCCAATGCGGCCGTCGAGGAGGCGCGTGCCGCCGAGGGCGATGCCGCCGGCGAGATCGCCCGTCTTGAGGGCGAGCGCCGCTCGCTGCTCTCTGAGATCGGCCGCTTGGAGCAAAGCGCCAACAATGCCGAGGTCGAGCGCGTGCGCATCTCCAAGCGCCGCGAACAGGCAGCCGAGGCCGTTCGCGCAGCGCGCCCGCGCGTTGACGAGCTCACCCGTTCGCGCGACGAGGCCCGTGCGCAGGCAAGCGACCTGGGTCTCCAGATTGCCGAAGCCAACGACGAGCTCGATCGCGTGCGCCGTGACGATTCCGAGGCCGCCGGCAAGCTCGCCGATGCCAAGGTGCGCCTGGCCCAGACGAGCGAGCGTCTGCGTTCGCTGAAGGGCCGCGTGCCCGACCTGGAGCATCGCCTGGAGGGCATCGACCGCCGTATCCGCGGAACACGCCAGGCCTCGCGCTCACTCGAGCTGCTGCGTCTGCGCGTCGATCCCATGCACGAGCGCTATTCGGCCCTGCTGGAGCGCGCGTCGGATTGGGCCGCGCGTCTGCGTGACCAGGCTTCGCTCGAGGAGGCGGACTCGGCCTCGCTCAAGAAGACCATCGAGGACGCCAAGGCCGAGGTCTCCCGCGCCAAGGAGCGGGTCGATGCCGCCACGGCGACGCAAAACGAGTTCAAGGTCGCACGTGGCAAGCTCGAGGTGCAGGTGGAGGCTGCCATCAAGGCCATTACCGCCGATGGCACCACGGTACTCGAGGAAGCGCTCATGCTTCCCGCGCCCACCGACCGCGATGCCGCCGAGCGCGAGCTCAACCAGCTCGTGCGCCAGATCAACAACCTGGGTCCTGTGAACCAAGTCGCCATGGAGGAGTACGAGCAGCTCAAGCGCCGTGCCGATTACATCGAGGAGCAGCTGGCCGATCTGGAGAGCGCGCGCAAGGCACTCACTAAGATCACCGTGGCGATCGACCGCAAGATGCGCAAGGCGTTCCTGGTGACGTTTGAGAAGGTCGATGCGAACTTCCGCGAGATCTTCGCCATGCTCTTCCCGGGCGGTCAGGCTCACCTTGAGATGACCGACCCCGAGCATCCGGCCGAGACGGGCATTGAGGTCGTGGCGCAGCCGCGCGGCAAGCGCATCACCAAGATGATGCTCATGTCGGGCGGCGAGAAGAGCCTGACGGCGCTCGCCCTGCTCTTTGCCGTATACCGTACGCGCACGGTGCCGTTCTATGTGCTGGACGAGGTCGAGGCGGCGCTCGACGACGCCAACCTGTCCAAGCTCATCGGCGCCCTCGATGTGCTGCGTTCCGATACGCAGCTCTTGGTAATCTCGCATCAGCGCCGTACTATGGAGGATGCTGACGTTCTCTACGGCGTCTCGATGCAAGCCGACGGCGTCAGTCGCGTCGTCTCGCAAAAACTCGATCGCGAAACCGGAAAGGTCGTGAATGCATAATGGGATTCTTTGACGCTCTCTCGCGCGGACTTGAGCGCAGTCGCGAGGCCCTTAACGAGGTCTTCTACTTTGGCGGTGAGGTCGACGAGGATTTTTGGGAGGACCTTGAGGACACCCTCGTTATGGGTGACATGGGTGCCGAGGTCGCCATTCAGGTCTCCGATGACCTGCGCGACGCCGCTGCCAAGAAGAACCTCAAGACCGCCCCGCAGCTTCGCCGCGCCCTGGCCGAGCAGCTTGAGGGCCATTTTGTGCCTGTTGAGCGCGACCCGTTTTCCGATACGCCGAGCTGCGTGCTGTTTGTCGGCATCAACGGTGCCGGCAAGACCACCACGGTCGGCAAGATTGCGAGCGCCATGGCCGCCTGCGGCAAGAACGTGGTGATCGGATCGGCCGACACCTTCCGTGCCGCCGCCATCGAGCAGCTCGATGTGTGGGGCCAGCGTGCCGGCGTACCGGTTATCAAGCGTGACCGCGGCTCCGATCCGGCGAGCGTGTGCTATGACGTGCTCGACGAGGCCGATAAGCGCGGCAGCGACCTGGTGCTCATCGATACCGCCGGTCGTCTGCACACGAGCCCCGAGCTCATGCGCGAGCTTGCCAAGGTGGTCAACGTGACGCGTAAGCGCGCCGCCAATATGGCCGCCGGCCCCATGCCCGTCTCGGTCGTCCTCGTGATCGATGCCGCGACGGGTCAAAACGGTCTGAACCAGGCGCTCGAGTTTAACGAGGCGCTGGGTCTGGACGGTATTATCATGACAAAGCTCGACGGCACGGCAAAGGGCGGTATTGCCATGGCCGTGGCCGAGAAGCTCAAGCTCCCAATCCTGCGCATCGGCGTGGGCGAGCAGGTCGATGACCTGCAGGAGTTCAATGCCAAAGATTTCTGCCGCGCCCTGGTGGGCGAGTCCAATTAAGGAGTGACTAGTGTTTGATTCTCTGAGCGATCACCTCAACGACACATTTGACCGCCTGCGCGGCAAGGGTAAATTGACCGAGGCCGATATCACCTCG
>CABSBK010000103.1 GCA_902475865.1 uncultured Collinsella sp. | reverse complement strand
CGACAAAGCCCTGCTCTCAGAATAATTTTTTAATCCCCGTCCCAGAAAAATCATTATGCACAGGAAGTCATAATTATCATTTTGTAAACAATTCTATGTAATTAATGCCATGGGCGATGCTTGCGGTTAGAATACCGCGAGGCCTAACTACACACCTTTAAGCCGGTCCTGTGAGACCGGGAAGGAGAACTATGGCGAACAACCATATTACGGGCGCTGCCGCCCGCACCGTCGCGCCCAGCGAGCTGTGCCAGCGTATGCTGGCTAAAACCAGCAAGGGCACCTGCGGTCCCTGCATCCTGTATCTTGAGGATGGGACCATTTTTTATGGCCGTGCATGCGGTGCCGAGGGTACCGCAACCGGCGAGGTCTGCTTTAACACGTCGCTCGAAGGCTACTTTGAGGTCATGACCGACCCGAGCTATGCCGGCCAAATCGTAACCATGACCTATCCGCAGATCGGCAACTACGGCATTGACGAGACCGATGTCCAGTCGGCCTTCCCCGGCGATACCGCTCGCCCCGCGAGCGCTCCCGCCATGCGCGGCATGGTCGTCCACGACATGTGCGCCACGCCTTCTAATTGGCGCTCGACCGTCAGCGTGCCGGAGTACCTGCGTGCACACGGCATCGTCGCTATTGAGGGCGTCGACACCCGCGCTCTCGTGCGCCACCTGCGCGACAACGGTTCCAAGATGGGCATAATCTCGACGGAGATCTTTGACGTCGACGAGCTTGCCGAGCGCCTGTCCGCCGCGCCTACGCTGGTCGGCGAGAACCTGGTCAAGACCGTGAGCTGCCCTGAGCCCCACGCTTTTGCCGCGAGCGACCTGCCCGCTACGCATGACTTTGCGCTTGCCCCTGTCGCTCCTGCCCGCCACAAAGTGGTCGCCTACGACTGCGGTGTCAAGCGCGGCATCCTGGAGGGCCTGGTCCGTGCCGGCTGCAACCTCACCGTCGTGCCGTGGGATACGCCCGCGCGTCAGGTGCTCGACATGAATCCCGATGGCGTCTTTTTGTCCAATGGCCCCGGCGACCCCGATGCCGTGGTGGAGACCTACGAGCAGGTGCAGCAGCTGATCGGCAAGGTGCCAATCTTTGGCATTTGTCTTGGTCACCAGATGATCAGCTTGGCGTGCGGCGCCCAGATGGAAAAGCTCAAATTCGGTCACCGTGGCGGCAACCAGCCGGTTATGAATCTGGTCAGTCGCCGCGTGGAGATTACCGCGCAAAACCATGGCTTCGGCCTGCTGTTCCCCAGCCTGGGCAAGCTTGTTCCCGAGCTTTCGGGCGGCGAGACCGAGCACGCGGCCGATGGCGATCTGCGCGCCTGGGTGCGCCGCGGTATCGCGCCGGTCGTGATGAACGAGCGTTTCGGCCGCATTCGCCTGACGCATGTGAATCTCAATGACGGCACCGCCGAGGGCATCCAGCTGCTCGACGCGCCGTGCTTCTCGGTCCAGTATCACCCTGAGGCATCGCCCGGCCCCACCGATGCCCATTATCTCTTTACCGCCTTTACGCGACTCATGGACGGCGAGGAGAACTATCTGGACATCGATACCGCCAAGGACCGCCTTGCCGGCTGGAATTTCGCCGAGAACGGTTCCGCCGCGACCGAGACCGAGGAGAACTAACATGCCTAAACGTACCGACATCAAGCGTATCCTCGTCATTGGCTCGGGCCCCATCGTCATTGGCCAGGCCTGCGAGTTCGATTACTCCGGCGCCCAGGCCTGCAAGGTGCTCAAGGAGGATGGCTTTGAGGTCATCCTGGTCAACTCCAACCCGGCGACCATCATGACCGACCCGGGCTTAGCCGACCGCACCTATGTCGAGCCCATCACCGCCGAATTTATCGAGCGTGTGATCAAGAAAGAGCGCCCGGACGCGCTGCTGCCCACGCTGGGCGGCCAGACCGGTCTGAATGCCGCCGTCGAGCTGGCAAAGGACGGCACACTCGACAAGTACGGCGTCGAGATGATCGGCTGTGACCTTGCCGCCATCGAGCGCGGCGAGGACCGCAAGCTCTTTAACGAGGCCATGGCCGAGATCGGCCTGGAGGTCGCGCGCTCGGGCTATGCCTACAGCGTGGCAGACGCCGAGGCCATCGCCGAGCGCGTGGGCTATCCCTGCGTGCTGCGTCCGAGTTTTACCTTGGGCGGCGCCGGTGGCGGCATCGCGCATACTCACGAGGAACTCGTCTCCATCGTGAGCCAGGGCCTTGAACTCTCGCCTGCCCATGAGGTTCTGGTCGAGGAATCCATCGAGGGTTGGAAAGAGTACGAGATGGAGGTCATGCGTGACCACGCCGGCAACGGCATCATCGTGTGCTCCATCGAGAACCTCGACCCCATGGGCGTGCATACCGGTGATTCCATCACCGTGGCGCCGGCGCAGACCCTCTCCGACCTTGAGTATCAGCGCATGCGTGTCGCCTCGCTCGCTATCTTGGAGAAGATCGGCGTCGAGACCGGTGGCTCTAACGTGCAGTTTGCCGTGAACCCCCAGACCGGCCGCCTGATTGTCATCGAGATGAACCCGCGCGTGAGTCGTTCGTCCGCGCTGGCCTCCAAGGCCACGGGCTTCCCCATCGCCAAGGCCGCCGCTCGCCTGGCCGTGGGCTATACGCTCGACGAGATCGTCAACGACATCACCAAGGCCACGCCCGCCTGCTTTGAGCCCGCGATCGACTACTGTGTGGTCAAGGTGCCGCGCTTTGCCTTCGAGAAGTTCAAGGGCACCGACCCCACGCTCACCACGCGCATGAAGGCCGTGGGCGAGATCATGGCGATCGGCCGCACCTTTGAGGAAGCCTTTGGCAAGGCCATGCGCTCGCTGGAGGACGGGCACCAGGGTATTTGCGCCGGTGGCAAGGAGGGCGCCGATAAGCTGAGCGACGATGAACTCGCCCAGGCCGTGGGCACCCCGACTGAGCACCGCATCTTCTTTGTGGTCGAGGCCCTGCGCCGTGGCTGGGATGTTGCGCGCATCCACACCATTTGCGGTATCGATCCGTGGTATCTCAACCGCATCAACGATATGGTGCAGGTCCAGGAGAGCATCCGCGGCCTGCGCGTGGAGGACATTGACGCCGACGCGATGCGCCTGCTCAAGCAGTATGGCACGAGCGATGCCGAGATTGCCGCGCTGACCGGCTCGGATGAGCGTTTTGTTCGCGCTTACCGTAAGGGTCTGGGCGTGGTTCCCAGCATGAAGACGGTCGACACCTGCGCCGCCGAGTTCTCGAGTGCCACGGAATACCACTATAAGACCTACGAGAACATTTACCGCACGAGCCCGATCGCCAAGAAGTGCGTTGCCCCCGACGAGACCACGCCGGCAAGCAAGCCCAAGGCGATGATTCTGGGTGCCGGTCCCAACCGTATCGGCCAGGGTATTGAGTTCGACTACTGCTGCGTGCATGCGAGCTATGCGCTGGCGGCCCGCGGCTTTGAGACCATCATGGTCAACTGCAATCCCGAGACCGTCTCGACCGACTACGACACGTCCGACCGCCTGTACTTTGAGCCGCTCACCTACGAGGACGTCATGGACGTTATCGACGTTGAGCGTCCCGACGGCGTCGTAGTGACGCTCGGCGGCCAGACCCCGCTTAAGCTGGCACGCATGCTCGAGGAGAGTGGCGTGAACATCATGGGTACCAAGCCCGACGCCATCGATTTTGCCGAGGACCGCGAGCGTTTTGCCGCCCTGCTCGACAAGCTGGGCATTATGTACCCGCCGGCGGGCCAGGCCACCTCGTTTGAGGAGGCCGAAGCCGTTGCCGCGCACATTGGCTACCCGCTGCTGGTGCGTCCGAGCTATGTGCTGGGCGGCCGCGGCATGATGATCGCCTACGATGCCGAGCATCTGCGCGATTACATGGCCGAGGCTGCGCGCATTAGCCCCGACTACCCGGTGTACCTCGATCGCTTCCTGGAGGGTGCGATCGAGTCTGATGTCGACGCCCTGTGCGACGGCGAGGAGGTCTACATCGGCGGCATCCTGGAGCATATCGAAGAGGCCGGTATTCATTCCGGCGACTCCGCGACCTGCATTCCGCCGTTCAGCTTTAGCGAGTGCCTGCAGGCGAAGCTCCGCGAGACCACGCGCCGCATCGCGATGGCGCTGGGGGTCCGCGGCCTGGTCAACGTGCAGTACGCCATCAAGGGCGAGACCGTCTACGTGATCGAGGCCAACCCGCGCGCGAGCCGCACCGTGCCGTTTATCTCCAAGGCCACCGGTGTGCCGCTGGCCAAGTGCGCGGCGCGTATCATGGCGGGCGATTCCATCGCGAGCCTGGGCCTGCCGAGCGATGAGCGTCAGCTGGACTGGTTCTGCATGAAGGAAGCTGTCATGCCCTGGGGACGTTTCCCGGGAGCCGACGTTATCCTGGGGCCCGAGATGAAGTCGACGGGCGAGGTCATGGGTATCGCCAAGAGCTATCCCGAGGCATATGCCAAGACGCAGCTGGCGATTGACTACAAGCTGCCCGACCCGAGCTGTGGCAAGGTGTTCATTAGCGTGTGCGACCGCGACAAGCGCCATATCCTTTCGGTCGCCCGTATCCTGCGCTACTTGGGCTTTGACATCTGCTCCACCGAGGGTACGGCGCGTGTGCTGCGCGGAGGCAACGTGACATGTGAGGTCGTGGAAAAGATCAGCGGTCCGCACGACGGCGAGCGTCCCAACATCGGTGACCTCATCGCCGATGGCAAGATCGCGGTGATCATCAACACACCGTACGGCCCGGGCTCGCGCGGCGACGGTTATCTGTTGCGCACCGAGGCAGTGCGCCGCGGTGTAACCTGTGTGACGGCGATGTCTGCCGCCAACACGTACGTGAGTGCCATCGAGGCGGTGCGTGAGGACCAGCAGGGTCACGGCAGCGCCAACGACATGGGCATGGACGTCATCGCCCTGCAGGACCTGCCACAGCACACGGTGTAGGTCGAGCTGTCCGGCCGGGGCGGGAGCCGGACACTTTCTCTCGGAAACTGGGCTTCGCGAAGTTTTCCGAGAGAAAGGACCGCCTCCCGCCCCAGCCTGCGGTGACTCGGCT
>CABSBK010000102.1 GCA_902475865.1 uncultured Collinsella sp. | reverse complement strand
TTTGGCAAGGCCGGGGACCGGTGTCTCGCGCGCCACCGTGTAGATGGTCGCCTCCTGCGGACGAATGCGCTCGAGCGCCGCGAGCCAGGGGGCAACGTACTCCTCGCCGGTATTGTCGATGAGCTTGCCCTGATACTCGCCGGTCAAAAAGATCGTCTGGATAATAACGTGACCGTCAAAGCTCGCGAACGTCTCGATCTGGTGCTCGACGTCGTAGGGGCCAACAGGTTGATCGAGCAGCTGGATAAACGCCGGGTCGACCGTATCGAGCTTGAGGATGTTGTCGTCGACCATCATGAGCGCGTCGTGCACCTCGGGGCGGTCGGCGCGCGTGCCGTTGGAGAGCACGGCAATCTTGGAGTTTGGGGCAAGCTCGTCGCGCAGCGCGACAGCGCCGGCGATGGCCTGCGGAAACTCCGGTGCGGCGGTGGGCTCGCCGTTGCCTGCGAAGGTGATCACATCGGGCAGTTCGCCCTCGGCTGCCATTTCGCGCAGTTTTCCCTCGAGCGCGTCGAGTACCACGGCAGCTGTGTTGTACGGCTCATGGCAGGGGCGGTCGGCATTGAGACCGTTCTCGCAGTAGATGCAGTCGAACGTGCAGATCTTGCCGCTCGCCGGCATCATGTTGACACCGAGCGAAAGGCCCAGGCGACGGCTGCGAACGGGCCCAAAGATGGGGCTGGCATTCAAAAACGTAGACATAGGTAAAAGCTCCTCAAGACAATTAACCTTAAGCATAGCATCGGCTCCAACGTATGGTCCGGGCTTGTGCTTTGCAGGTTTCGTTTTTTAACGTCGCTCATTATGCCGTGCCATGAAAAGCCTCGGGTCGGGTACAGTTAATCTGTTAACAAGGCGTAAGGAAATGCGGGTCCATCCAACCGTACCGATGTACAACTGGATGGGCGTTGATGATGGGGGCACAACATGGATTTTACGGTCGAGAATGCGGGCACCACGATTGCCTGCCGCGAGTATGCCGGCCCGGTTGTATCGTCCGATGCACCCGCCTTGGTTTGCGTGCACGGTGCCTGCGTCGACGGCGTCTTTTTTGACGCCATCGCCCGCGAGCTCGCCCGTGACTGTCGCGTCATTGCCTACGACCGCCGCGGTTGCGGCGAGAGCGGCGACGCTGCAGACGGACGCTACGACCTCGCTGCCCAGGCCGCCGACCTGCAGGCTGTTATCGAGCATATTGGCGCTCCGGCAAACGTGCTCGCGCACAGTGCCGGTACGTTGGTGGCCCTGGAGCTTCTCCGTGCAAACCCCGCCATAATCTCGCGTGCGATTCTGCATGAACCCGCCGTGACGGATGCGGGCGCCGGCCTGGGTGCGGCCCCGGTTTTGCTCGAGATGATCGCCGCGGGAAAGGTCTCCAGGGCATTGCGGGCCTTCCTGGGCGCCATCGGCGATTCGGACCCTGAGGCCCCCAAGTTAACCGAGGCAGAAGCTAAGCATGCTCTGCGCAATGGCCGTAGTTTCATGGCGAACGAATACGGGATTACTATGACCTGCGTTCCCGATTGGGATAGCGTTCGCGCGTCGAAAACGGTGGCCGCCGTGCTTTTGGGCGAGCTCTCGATTGGTACGCCCCGCGAGGCGGGAACGAGGATAGCGGCTGAGCTTTTGGACTGTCCGCTCGTAATGGTTCCCGGCGCGCACAACGGCCTGCGCGATCGCCCGGCAGCGGCTGCTCAGATTGTCCGTGGCATCCTGGGGCTCTAACACCCGCAATAGCCAAAACAGGCTTCACCCGCAAACGTTTCGGCCGTGTTAACAAACGTGCTCAAAACCTCACGTCTGCGGCTTCAATCGCGCCGTCTGCCAACTCATAAAAATGTAACAGCATTCACGTGCTTACCTGCATCGGCAAGGTGTTACCCTTGTAGCATTTGGAACCCACCGCTACCATGCGAAACTATCGAAAGGGCCCCATATGCTCAATAATCACGAGGTCAATCTAACCGACGAGGAGGCTGCCGCTGAGGTCGCCCTCGCCGCGAAGACCTACCCCGTGGTACGTTTGCTGTCGGCCGATCAGATTAAGAGCGAGCCTAACTGCTTGCTCGCCGGCGATCGCTGCCCTTGTCTGCGTCAGTCGAGTCTTGAGGCCTTGGCAGATTCGGGCGAGGTGTCGGAGCAACTGCTCAACGATGGTGTTGAGTACCGCGCCCGTCTGCGCCCTCTAAAGGTCGAGGGCGAGCCTCACGTCTTGCTGATGGTGCGTCCGATTGATGAGCAAGAGGCCACAGAAGAGGACCTTGTCTACACCGACGTGCTGACGAGTGTGCGCAATCGCCGATATTACGAGGAAAAGCTCCGTAGCGCCCGCATGAATGCCGGCGTTGCGATGATCGACCTTGATGATTTTAGGGTCTTCAACGATACCTGCGGCCATCATGCCGGCGACCTTGCACTCGGTGCTGTGGCGACAGCCATACGCAGCGGAATCCGTTCGACTGACGAGCTTGTGCACTATGGCTGCGACAAGTTTGTGGTCGTCATGCCCAATATTCCCTCCGATGACTTCGCCCGTCGCCTGCATCAGGTATCCGAAGCCGTTCATTCCACGATTATTCCGGGCCATGAGTACGTGAGCTTGACGGCGTGTGTTGGTGGCGTTCGCATTCATGGCGAGACGGTCGATGAGGGCGTTGGCCGTGCTGCCCAGTTACTGAGCCGCGCTAAGGCAAAAGCCGGTACGGTCGTGACCGATGCCGATTCCATCGAGGCCTTCCAAAGCGAAAAGCCTTCGGTGCTTATTGTCGATGACTCCGAGATGAACCGAGCCATTCTCAACGAGATGCTCAAGGACGAGTATTGCATCCTCGAGGCCGATAACGGTCGTGCGGCGCTCGACATGGTCGACCGCTATGGCGATGAGCTGTCGCTCGTGCTGCTGGATATTGTCATGCCGGGCATAAGCGGCTTTGAGGTGCTGGCCGGTCTGTCGCGCCGATCGGTTAGTGACAATCTGCCTGTCATCATGATTTCGAGCGAAGATTCCGATGATATGGTTCTGCGCGCGTACGAGCTGGGCGCCTCGGACTATATCAACCGCCCGTTTGACTCCCGTGTCGTGCGCCGCCGTGTAAGTAACACCATCCGCCTATACGCCAAACAGCGCCGCCTGACGAGCCTGCTGTCCCAGCAGTACAACGAGCGCGTCAAGAACAGTCGCATGCTCATCGACATCATGGCCGGCGTCATGGAGCTTCGCAACGGCGAGAGCGGCAGGCACGTTACGAATATCGAAAAACTGACCGAGCTGCTGCTTGACTGTCTGGTCCAGCGTAGCGACACGATCTCCCTCGACAATGAGGAACGCTCCACGATTGCCCTGGCTTCGGCGCTGCACGATATCGGCAAGATGTCGATTGACGATGCGATTCTCAACAAACCCGGGCGCCTTACGTCCGAGGAGTTCGAGATTATGAAGACGCATACCACGATCGGCGCCGACATGTTGCTTGAGCTGGGTCGCCATCACGTCGGCAATGCGCTTATGGAATATGCGTACCAGATTGCGCGTTGGCACCACGAGCGCTGGGACGGCAAGGGCTATCCCGATGGCCTTAAGGGCAACCAGATTCCCATCGCCGCACAGGTGGTTTCGGTGGCCGACGTGTATGATGCGTTGACGAGTGTGCGCGTGTACAAGGGCGCCATCCCGCACGAGGAGGCTATCCAGATGATCCTGGACGGTAAGTGCGGCACCTTTAACTCGCTGTTGCTCGACTGCCTGCTCGAGGTGCAAGACCGTATCGCCGAGACGTTGGCGCGCCCCGCCGACGTTGTCGCGTTTCCCACGATTTAGTTTGACCAAAGGAGTTTTAATCCATGATTTCCATGCGTGAGGCGTATGAGAAGATCGGCGCCAATTATGACGACGCGTGCGCTCGGCTGATGGGCGAGGAAATGCTTGCCCGCTTTGCCCTCAAGTTTTTGGATGACGAGAGCATGGACAAGCTGGAGGCCGCCATGGCGGCGGGAGACGCCGAAGGTGCGTTTATGGCAGCGCACACGCTCAAGGGCGTGAGCCAGAACCTGGGATTCGATAATCTGTACGAGCCGGCGGTCGTGGTGACCGAGGCGCTGCGCGGCGCCGATGCCGTTGACGGCGCTCGCGAGGGAATGCATGCGTTGCAGCAGCAATATGCGGCCACGTTGTCGGCCCTGCGCGAGGCGGCTGAATAAGAGCTTGTGTGCTTTGATGACTATGAGAGTGGATAATCTCCCGTTTTAGGCCCGGTGGCGGCCTCAAAGTGGGAGATTATCCGCTCTCGTTCGATACGTGTCCAATAAACCACTCTCACCCTTTCTGATTGGTGAATGGCCTATGCGCACTGGCGGGGCTTTCCGCATGCAATCCATATCGTTGTTCGATAAACTGTTCGAATAACGATAGAGTCGATGAGGGTGAGTGTATGTCCAACAGCGTTCAGCGTATGGCCAAGGTGGGCGAAAATATCAGGAAGCTTGGTTTTTGCATGGCAGCCGTTTTTGCAGGGATGCTCGTCGCTTTTGCCGCGTTGGTTGTTTACGTGATCTGGTATGCGATTGCAAACGTTGCTTCTGTCGATTCTTTCGGTGTCGTGACGCTTCTCAATGGCGGGTGCATCGTTATCCCAAGCGGACTGTGCCTGGTACTCGTTGTGGGTATTTCGCTTGTCGTTTTGTGTGGGATCAGCCGTAACATCTCGCGAGGCGCCTCGCCTTTTACCAGAGCGCATGTGCGGCTTATCCGTGTTCTTGCCCTTGCTCTTGCTGTTAACGCCGCGGTTTCGTTTGTTGGTGCCTACGGATCGGTCAATCTCACCATTGGCGGACTGGAGCTTTACGTCGTTCCTCATTCCTTCGTTATTGAGGTTTGCCAAGGCGTTACCCTTGATGCGGGATCGCTTATCGGCGCAGTTGTCTGTTTGTTCATCTCGGCGATCTGGAGTTATGCCTCGCTGCTCCAAGAGCAGTCTGACGAGCTTGTGTAGGAGGAAACATGAGCTATCTCATCATCGAGCTTGAGACGCAGCTGCTTAAGACCGGAAAGACCAGCGCTGATCTGATTCGGGCGACGGGGCAT
>CABSBK010000101.1 GCA_902475865.1 uncultured Collinsella sp. | reverse complement strand
TCGAGAAAGCCTATGCCAAGCTGGCGTACTTCGATTCCAAGAATTTTGCCCCCATGGTCAAGTGCCCCGTGCTGTTTGGCACGGGCACGGCCGATATCGTCTGTCCGCCGGCAACGCAGTTTGCGGTGTACAACAACCTGTCCTGCGACAAGCGTCATGAGTTCTTTGAAGGCTTTGGCCACGAGGAGATTCAGGACTTTGATGATCTAATCATTCCGTTTTTCTGTGAGGGAGGGGAGGCTCATGTCTAAGTGCGAGAGCAATATCGATGAGCTGATAGTCCCCGGGCTCGTGGGAATTCCTGGAACGGTTTCGTCAAGGCTCGCAGAATATCGGGACTGGCACGGTGATGTCCAAGCACATGTTTCTGATTTAGAGACATGCGCTTCGAATCTTGAGATTCAAGGCCTGGCCATTACGGCGATTGACTTTGTTAACCCCTGCGCTCGTTACTCGGAGGTTTCCTTTGAACTCGGTGACGATGCGGTCCACGCTCGTTTGATTGAGCCTGTTGGTCGTGCCCGAGTATGTGAGCGTGTGCCGCTGTGCCTGATGTTCCACGACATCGATCGGCCTGTGCGCGGCTGGCATCACATGACGAGATTTGCCGCCATGGGGTATGCCGTCCTCGCGCTGGATGACGATGTTGCTGGTGCGGACGACCTGCAGCGGGGGATTGCTTCGCCCGCTTTTGTCGAGCGCGTCCGTTGGGGTTGCGCGATGGCGAAGGTTGCGCGCAATCTTGATGGCGTGGACTCCGATCGTATTTTTGCGTGGGGCGAGGGCCTTGGCGGCGGTGTTGCGCTGGCGGTTTCCGCTCTGGACGAGCGGGGCCTTGCCTGCACGGCGGTTGCCAATCCAATCCCCGGTGGCCTCGAGGCTCTGTCGTCTCGGGTGCGCGGATCGGTGCTCATGGGCACATCGCTTATGGACGCCGTGAGCGATCCCAAGGGTCAGTTTGCCGTATTCAACGGTCTTGAGTGTGACCGAAGGCATATCATCTATGCCAAATACGCTCACGAGCGCATCAATGCGTTCGAAAACGAAGTCGTCGACTTCTTTAACCAAACGTTCTACCCGTGTTCTTTGGCCTAGACGGCCTGGACACTGCCAACAAGAGTGGGCGGCATAGGGCCGCTCGCCAGACAACTAAGGAGATTCTTGTGGCAACTCAGAAATTCACCGGCGTTATCCCTCCCGTCGTTGTTCCCGATACCGAAGACCACCAGCTCGATGTTGCCTCCTTTGAGCGCAGCATCAACCGCATGATCGATGCCGGCGTCGATGGCCTGTTCTTCCTGGGATCCTCGGGCGAGGTCGTCTTCTCCACCGACGAGCGCCGTCGCCAGATTGTCGCCGAGGCCGTGCGCATCGTCGACCACCGCGTGCCTGTTCTGGTCGGCATCATCGACACCGAGACCGAGCGCATGATCGAGCACGGCAAGGTCGCTCAGGAGCTGGGTGCCGATGCGCTTGTCGCCACCTGCCCGTTCTATGCCCTGCAGGGCATGACCGAGGTCGAGGAGCACTTCCGCATCCTGCACGAGGAGCTCGACCTGCCTATCTTTGCCTATGACATTCCCGTCTGCGTCCACACCAAGCTCCCCTGGAAGCTCCTTGCCAAGCTCGGCGCCGAGGGCGTCCTGGCCGGCGTCAAGGATTCCTCGGGTGATGACATCTCGTTCCGCTACCTCGTTCAGGAGAACGAGAAGAACGGTCATCCGATGAGCATCCTCACCGGTCACGAGGTCGTCGTCGACGGTGCTTACCTCGGCGGCGCCGACGGTTCCGTTCCGGGTCTCGCCAACGTTGAGCCCGAGGGCTACGTGCGTCAGTGGAAGGCCGCTCAGGCCGGCGACTGGGCTACCGTCAAGGCCGAGCAGGATCGCCTCAACGAGATCTCCCACATCTGGGATGTCACCTCGGGCGTCCAGGGCTATGCCGGTGGCGTCGGCGCCTTCAAGACCGCTATGAACCTCATGGGTATCTTCGACAGCCCGACCATGCCGCGCCCGGTGAAGGCCATGACCGGCGAGAACGTCGAGGCGATTCGCAAGGTCCTCCAGGACAACGGTCTCCTTTAAAGCTTTCCCAGGCACCCGACCTCGCCGTTCAACCGTGCGGCCATGACCCATTAGGTCAATGGCCGCACGGTTTCTCGGCGATCTCGGGCACCTGGAAAACCTTTACCGCGCTGTGACGGCTAGCCTGACGGCGCATTTCCTGTAGTTGTTTTTGTCTCCGAAGGAGAACGACATGGAGAACAAGTACGTCTGCTCTGTCGATATCGGCGGAACTAAGATCGCGACTGCCATCATGGAGTACCCGGCTGACGGCGGTGTGCCCCATCCCGTTTTTGAGGCCGAGGTTCCCACCGAGGCCCAGGAGGGTGGCGAAGCGGTCTTCCAGCGCATCGAGGCGTCTATCAAGGCAGCTCTTGAAGCAAATCCCGATGTCGAGGTCCTCGGAGTTGGCATCGGCGCTGCCGGTGTCGTCGACCCCAAGACGGGCGCCATCGCGTATGCCAATGAGATTATGCCCGGCTGGTCCGGCGTTCAGTTGGGGCCGCGTCTGCGCGAGGACCTTGGTCTCCCCGTTGCCGTTGTGGGCGACGTGCAGGCTCATGCTCTGGGCGAGGCCCACTGGGGCGTCGGCAAGGGCAAGTTCTCCGTCTTGTGCCTGGGCATCGGCACGGGCATCGGCGGCGCATATGTCGAGAACGGCCGCGTGATGCAGGGCTTCCATGGCGCTGCCGGTCATATGGGCCACATCGAGTGCTCGGCTGCCGCTGGCATTCCCTGCGCCTGCGGCCGTTCTGGCCATCTAGAGTCGGTTGCTTCGGGCACTTCCATTGGTCGTATGTACGATGAGCGCTTTGGTCGCGTCGACCCCAGCCGTCCTTCGGTCGGTCGCGATGTGAACGACCTGTGCCGTGCGGGCGACGCAAAGGCTACCGAGGTCATCCATGACGCCGGCTTTGCGCTGGGTGCCAGCTTGGGCTCGCTCGCTAACATCCTGGACCCTGAGGTCATCGTGCTTTCGGGCGGCGTGATTCACCAAGGTCCCGATTGGCGTTCACAGACGTGGAAGGATTCGGTGCACGAGGGCTATGCCAGCCAGGCGCTCGATCCGCTTCAGGACACGCCGATCCTTATCGGTTCTCTGGAGGGCGATGCTCCGCTCATCGGTGCCGCCGAACACCTTCTTGCATCGTTGAAGTAAACATAACTACCAAGTGCGCCTTCTGAGGTGCCGCAGATTGACGTGAAAGAGGAGCGAAGCGTACTTCGGTACGCGAGCGACGGTTTGAACGTCAAGGTGCGGTGTCTCAGAAGGCTGTTTTGAGAAAGGTTGAGTCGAACATGACCGTCGATCCTTTGATCCAGTCCCTGAAGGGCAAACTCGTCGTGAGCGTTCAGGCCTATATGGGCGAGCCGCTTCGTACGCCCGAAACCATGGCTCAGATGTCTCGCGCCTGCGAGCTTGGCGGCGCCGCCGCTATTCGCTGCCAGGGTCTTGCCGACATCGCCGCCATTAAGGGCCGCTGCGAGGTCCCCGTCATCGGCTTGTGGAAGGATGGACACGAGGGCGTCTACATCACGCCGACGCTGCGCCACGCTCGCGCCTGCGTTGCTGCGGGTGCCGATATCGTGGCGATTGACGCCACCGATCGCCCACGTCCCGATGGCAAGACCGTCGAGGACACCTTCCGTCCGCTGCACGAGGAGGGCGTGCTCCTGATGGCCGACTGTGCTACCATCGAGGATATTCGTCGTGCTGTCGACATGGGCTTCGACCTGGTGTCCACCACGCTTTCTCATGGTGTTGCCGCTATCGACTGCACCATGGCCGATGGTCCCGATCTGCCGCTTCTGCGTCAGGCGACCGAGGAATTCCCCGGTCTTCCCATCATCTGCGAGGGCCGCGTGCACACGCCCGAGGAGGCCCGCGCCGCGATTGATGCGGGCGCCTGGGCCGTTGTCGTCGGCACCGCCATCACGCACCCCACGAGTATTACAAGTTGGTTCAAGGCTGCGCTTGAGGCGTAAGACAGGCCTCGTATCCGCTTGGGGCGGTATACTCAATAAAGGCAATTGATCGCGCGGGATCCGCTGGCCGGGTCCCGCGCTTGTTTTAGGAGGCACACATGCAAAAGGGAGATGCCATGGATGCGGCGGAGCGCTCGGAGCGCATCCCCGATATCGTCATCATCACCGGAATGTCCGGATCGGGCCGAACGCAGGCCATGCATGTGTTCGAGGACATGGGCTACTTTTGTATCGACAACTTGCCTCCGCGTCTGATTGCCCAGCTTGCCGAACTCGTCGGCATCAATACGGGCGTGGGTAGGCATCTTGCCGTCACCTGCGACCTGCGCAGCCAGGGCTTGTTCGATGAGCTGCTCGATGCCGTTGCCGCGCTCGAGGAGCGCGAGATGAGCTGTGACATCGTGTTTCTCGAGGCCTCTGACGAGGTGCTGATCCGTCGTTATAGCGAAAACCGCCGCCGCCATCCCATTGCCAAGCCGGGGGAGACTACGGCCGATGCGATTCAGCGCGAGCGTCTGCAGCTGCAGGGCGTGCGCGATCGAGCCGATATGATCATCGACACGAGCCGTCTGCGCACCTCTGCCCTGCGTAACAAATTGCGCATGGCGTTCTCCGAGCTGTCCGACCAGCAGCTCATGGACGTTCACGTGTTCTCGTTTGGCTTTAAGCACGGCATGCCCGTCGAGGCGGACATTATGATCGACGTTCGCTTCCTGCCCAATCCGTTCTACGATCCCGAGATGCGCACCATGACCGGTCCCAAGCCACGTATTAACGACGAGCTGATGGAAACCCCGTCTTCTATCAATCCGGTGGCATGTATAATCTCCATGCCCAACTCCTCACCGTATCGGAAGTAGTCTTCAAAACCCTCGCTACGGTTATGCCCGAAACGATGATCGTACCCTATGACCAACGCACACACATTATAACGCTCATGCAAAAGCTGCATAAACTCACGGGCAGAAAGCATGGAAAGCTCATGAGTAAACGGCAAAAGAATGCAGTAATCGGCATTCAATGTCTGGATAAGAGCC
>CABSBK010000100.1 GCA_902475865.1 uncultured Collinsella sp. | reverse complement strand
GCCGACCGCCCGTCAGGCTTATCTAGGAACTATTCCACCGCAACTCATATATGGGGATGCGATTAGCGCTTGCGGGGGACAAGTTTGGTGCGGCGCAGGTGGATCATTTCGGCGGCGATGGAGATGGCGATCTCTTCGGGATCTTCGGCCTGAATGGCAACGCCGATCGGCAGGTGCAGTCCGTCGATCTGCTCCTGCGTAAAGCCTTCCTGTTCCAAGCAGGCTCGCACAAAGGCCGTCTTGCGGCGCGAACCCAGACAACCCAGATAGGCGGGCTCGGCGCGCATGGCCTGAATCACCACGTCGATATCGGACTTGTGGCCTGCTGTGGCCACGACCACCAAGTCGCGCGGACCGATGGGGCACAGCTTGCTCAGATTCTTGTAGTCGACCAGACGACGGTCGAAGACGCCGGGCACCCATTCGGGCGTCAGCGTGCCGGGGCGGTCATCGCACGCCACAACGGCAAAGCCCGCCGCCGTGAGCACGCGCGCCGTTGCGGCGCCCACGTGTCCGCAGCCAAAGATGTAGGTCAGGCCCTCGGGGCAGAGCGTCTCGATGTGCGCCGCGGGAATCTCAGAGGCCGCGTTGGTGTAGGTGACCTTACTCCCCTCCTCCATCAGCGAAAGCTCGGGGCAACCCACCATGGTGCGGCGCGACTCCTCGCCATGGTATTCGGCAGCGTCGCCTTCGAGCGCGCTTGCGATAAACGGCTCAAAATCGATGACGAAGTCGCCGATGCGGCGATACGCCAAGACGTCGGCAACCGACTGGAACAACGGCGCCTGGGTCGCGTCCAGGTGAAGATAGCACAGGCAGATGGCTCCGCCGCAGATCATGCCGGTATCGGAGTTCTCCCCGCCCATGGTGTAGCGGACCAGGCGCGACTGCCCCGCGGCCAGCAGCTCGCGGGCCTCGCCCAGCGCAAAGAGCTCGATTTTGCCGCCGCCGATGGTACCCGCTTGGCTGTCATCGGCAAAAACGGCCATCCAGGCGCCCACGCCGCGCGGAGACGACCCCGCCGTACCGGCCACGACCACCAATTCGCACGTCTTACCAGCCTTCAGAGCGCCAAGCGCGGCATTCACCACATCGAGCTTTTCCATTGCAATTTCCTATCCCTGGAATACACCGGTGAGCATAGCGAGTGCCTCGAGCACGCCGCCGCCGACCGACGTCGCCTTGTCCGAAATATAGTTGATGTAGCTGGCGTCACCGCGCGGGTCGACATCGGCGCACTTAAAGCCCTCGGTCACCTGAACGCCGTCGGCCAAAAGGCCGCGCAGGCATCCGTCAATCTGCGTGACCATGGGCGTATCGCCCGCGTAGCCAATCACGTCTCCGGCGCACACGATGTCGCCGATCGCGCGGTCGGACCTAAACACACCGGCGGCGGGGCTGTGGATAACACGCTCCTTGCCGTATCCGCCGATCATGCCCGGCACGCCCGTGTTGGGCTGGGGCGAGCCCTGGGTAATGACGCGGCCGAGAAAATGCCCGCGCATAGTCTCGACCACGGCATCGCAATCGACCGGCGCGGTAAAGCCCGGCCCCACGGCGATGACGGCAGGAGCCATGTCGCGCGTGGTGCCCAAGTTGCGCTTGGCCAGGATCGCGTCGACCACAGCCGAGGGCTTAAGCTCGCCGAGCATCTGTGCCTGGGGGTCCACCACCACGGCGACATCCCCCGCCTCGATAATTGCAAGCGCCTCGGCCGGCGTCTGCGTCAAGCGGGCGCGAATACCCTCGACCTCGACCTCGCCCAGGCGAATGGCCTCGCAAAAACTGATCGTGCGACGGATGCACGTGGGAACCGCGATATCGGCCATGACGACCGACACGCCGGCGCGCACCAGACGAGCAGCCACGCCCGTGGCGATATCGCCTGCGCCGCGAACATAAACGAGCATTCCCGGGGCACCTCCCTGTGCTACGGTTTATCAGAGCAAAAGCGGTTCTGCCGCTACGCTAATGATTATTTCTTATCGCAGCATTATACGGCGGTGAACAGATGGAAACGATTAACGGCGGCCTTGCCTCCGCGCTCAAGATCGAGCCGGGCATTACCGCAATTATCGGCAGCGGTGGCAAGTCGATCCTGCTAAAGACGCTCGGCCTTGAGCTTATGCGTGCCGGCGGCCGCGTGCTCCTCTGCACCACCACGCACATGTTTCCCGTCGCCGGCGTGCCATGGGACGGGTCGAGTCGTCGCCTGGACGCTGCACCTTGGAAGCCAGGTGCCCTGCATGTTCCTGGCTGCACCTGCGAGGCCTGCGCGGGCCTTGTGCGGGGAAGCATCTGCCAAGCAGGCGTCTTGGACCCGGAGACAGGCAAGCTCTCCTCCCCTGCCGAGCCGCTCGACCAGCTGGGGCAGCGCTTTTACTATGTGTTTGCCGAGGCAGATGGCAGCAAGCGACTCCCGCTCAAGGCGCATGCCGCCTGGGAGCCGGTAATTCCCGCCGCCACGGCAAACGTTGTCTGGGTCGTCGGCGCCTCGGGACTGGGCAAACCCGTCGCCGAGGTTGTCCACCGCCCCGAGCTCTTTTGCGAGCGTTGCGGCTGCGAGCTCACCGACATCGCCACGCCCGAGCGCGTCGCCCAGGTGCTCAATGCCGAGATGCAGGCGCTGGGACTCAGCACCGCGCGCGTCATGCTCAACCAAGTCGACACGCTCATCGACCCGGCTATGGCAGGCCGCTTTGAGGCCACCCTCGGCCGCCCCATCATCGCCACCAGCCTCCAGGGGTAGCTAATTTGGGACGGGGGTCTTTTAGCTACCCCCGCCTGCCTGATGATTTTTCTGGGACGGGGATTAAAAATCATTAGGTACGCAATGATTTTTTAATCCCCGTCCCAGAAAAATCATCTCAGAGTGCTCTCTCAATATGGGGTAGCTAAAAGAGCCCCGTCCCAAATTAGCTACCCTAGCGGCCTTCTTGCTAGCGAGGCACGTAGCAGCCGGCGATGTGCTCCGAGACGCGGCGCTGGCCCTTGGCGGTGTCGACATCCCACAGCTCGTACGCACGCGCCTCGACCAACTGGACATCGACGCGGCCGCGCAGCAGCGACGATCCGCCATCCTTTCCCTTAAGCCCCATAAGGTTGGGAAAGAAGCTCGCGGGGAACAGCACAGGAGAGGCCGGCTCGCCGTTTAGGGCAAGGCGCACGGGCAAAACGCCACCACCAGCCTTAAAAGCACCGGCGAGCGCCTCAAAGGAATCCGAACTCACGAGCGGCTGGTCGCCCGGCAAAAAGAGGCAGCCCTTCCAGCCGCGATCGGCTCCCCAGGCAAGACCGGCGCGCACACTCTCGCTCCTGAGCGCGCCATCGTGCAGCGCGCACGCGCAGCGCAGCTCACGGCAAATGTCGGCAACTTGGGGCCAACGCGTTGTAACGACAACGTCAAATCCTTTGGGCACCGACTCAATCGTCCGCTGAATCAGCGGCTTTCCACAGATATCGGCAAGCATCTTGTTAGAGCCAAACCGTTTGCCCTCGCCCGAAGCCATAATGACGCAACCAAGTTTCATGGTGATACCTCCCCTGAAGCCATCGTACCCATAACTCGCGCCGCGGGCGAATAAAGATAGCGTCCTGGCCGTTGGCGGTCTTATAACACAGCGACGCTTTCGTTATTTGCGACCATGTGGCATTTGTGGCACAGTGAGCCCAAACTAATTTTTAGGAAGGCACCCATGACCCCCGCACAGATTGAGTTTTACAAGCGTCTTGCGCACAGCCTGGCGCTACAGTTTGGCCCCAGCTGCGAAATCGTCGTCCACGATCTGGAGACCGAGGACATGGACCACTCTATCGTGGTGATCGAAAACGGCCACGTCAGCGGACGTAAACTGGGCGACGGCCCCAGCCATATTGTGCTCGAGTCTATGCACGAGGATGCCGCCGAGGTCCACGACCACGCGCCGTACCTCACCAAGACCGCCGACGGCAAGCTTCTCAAGTCGTCGACCATCTTCATTCGCGATGACGACGGCAACCCCGTTGGCATTATGGGCATCAACTTTGACATCACGCTCATGAAGGCGTTTGAGCGTTCGCTCGACGCGCTCACCGGCACGGGCGACAAGGGATACACCGTGCCCGAGCCCATCACCAAAAACATCGGCGACCTGCTCGAGGATCTGCTGCGCGAGTGCGAGCAATACGTGGGCAAGCCCGCCGCCCTCATGACCAAGGACGAGCGCATTCGCGCTATCGGATACCTCGACCGCCGCGGCGCCTTCCTTATCTCCAAATCGAGCGAGCGCGCCTGCGAGTTCTTTGGCATCTCCAAGTACAGCTTCTACAGCTACCTCAACGAGGCCAAGGCAGAGGCCGACGACAAGTAAACGACCTGCCTGAACCGTCCTCCCCTTAGTACGAGTGCTTGAATGCGCGAATCCGGGCATCGGTGACAAGGCAAGTTCCATATAATCGAAGGGCTAGACAGTTCGAAAGGATGGGACAAGATGAGGTCGAGCAACGCATCGCGCAGCAGCCACGGAGGCACCGCGCCTACCGCCAGGCATGCGAAACACGCGTTTGACGAGGGCGAAGACGATCTGTTTGCGTTGAGCCTCGACGAAGTGATGAGCGACCGCCCTTGGACCGCCGATGAACTCATGGGCGGCAAAACCCCTTCGGCAGGCGATCCTACCGAGACGGCATCGTTTATCGCCGCGGCACAGCACAATGCGCCCGAACCGCCCGTTGCGGATCTCGACGACTTTGCAACCCGCCAGTTTGCCTTCGACTCTTGGGCCGCGGCCGACCTGGCCGAGCCATCCGCCGGCATGCCGGCGCTCGATATTCCGGTCAACCCGCTGTTTGCAGCTGCCGAGGAGCGCGACTCCGCATACGACAACACCGCAGCATACGCCAACCGCCCGAGCGAACAGCCTCGCGCCGGCCGCATCGAAACCGAGGATTACGGCCAAACGTCGAGCAGCTATTCTCGCGACCCGTTTGCCGCCACGCCCGCTCCCGATTACAACCAAGCGAGCGTAAAGGCAGCCTCGGCATCGTCGTATACCCACGGCACCGACGATGAGCGCGCTGCCGATTACCACACTGAAGAAGAACCGCCGCGCTTTTCTGAGT
>CABSBK010000099.1 GCA_902475865.1 uncultured Collinsella sp. | reverse complement strand
AAATGCCCAAGAACTACGATCCGTCGACCAATGAGCCGGCGATTCTGCAGAAGTGGCTCGACGGCGGCTACTACAAGCGCCGTGAGGGCGTGGGCGACTGCACCGTCACCATTCCGCCTCCCAACGTGACCGGCAAGCTCCACATGGGTCACGCCACCGACGACTCCATCCAGGACGCTATCATCCGTATGGCCCGCATGCGGGGTAAGTCCACGCGCTGGGTGCTCGGTACCGACCACGCCGGTATCGCCACGCAGACCAAGGTCGACAAGAAGCTCAAAAGCGAGGGCATCAGCCGCCTGGAGATCGGTCGCGACAAGTTTGTCGACGCCTGCTGGGATTGGACCCACGAGTACGGCGGTATCATCGTCGAGCAGATCAAGCGTATGGGCTGCTCCGTCGACTTCGATAACGAGCGCTTCACCATGGACGAGGACTACGCCCAGGCCGTGCGCAAGGTGTTCTGCGACTGGTATCACGACGGCCTGATCTATCGCGGCAAGCGCATCGTCAACTGGTGCCCCAACTGCACTACCGCCATCTCGGATGACGAGGCCGAGTACAAGGACGAGAAGGGCCACCTGTGGCACCTGCGCTACCCGTTGACCGAGCCGGTCAACGGCCAGGATTACATCGTCGTCGCCACCACGCGCCCCGAGACCATGCTCGGTGACACGGGCGTCGCCGTCTCCCCGAAGGACCCCGAGAAGGCCGCCTTTGTGGGTAAGACCGTCAAGCTCCCCATCGTTGACCGCGAGATTCCTATCTTTGAGGATTGGCATGTCGACGCCAACTTTGGCTCCGGCTTTGTTAAGGTCACCCCGGCCCACGACCCCAACGATTACGCCATGGGTCAGGCCCACGACCTGCCGCAGATCAACATCTTCGACGAGCACGCGGTGGTCGTCGAGGGCTACGGCGAGTTTACCGGCATGAACCGCGACGAGTGCCGCGAGGCCGTTATCAAGTGGTTCGAGGAGCACGACCTGCTCGACCACGTCGAGGAGCTCGACCACTCCGTCATGCACTGCTACCGTTGCGACTCCGCGTTGGAGCCGTGGCTGTCCGAGCAGTGGTTTGTGGCCGTCGACAAGCTCAAGGGGCCGGCGCTCGACGCCGTCAACTCCGGCAAGGTCACCTTCCACCCCGCGCGCTGGACGCAGACCTACACCACCTGGATGGAGAACCTTAAGGACTGGTGCATCAGCCGTCAGCTTTGGTGGGGTCACCGCATCCCCGTGTTCTACTGCGAGGACTGTGGCTGGGAGGACGCCCTTACCGAGGACACCGACGTATGCCCCAAGTGCGGCGGCCATCACGTGCACCAGGACGAGAACGTGCTGGACACCTGGTTCAGCTCGCAGCTGTGGACCTTCGCCACGCAGGGCTGGCCGCAAAAGCCGGAGCTGCTCGAGGGCCATCACCCCACGACGGCGCTCGTCACCGCGCGCGACATCATCGCGCTGTGGGTCGCCCGCATGGTCATGAGCTCGCTGTACTTCCTGGACGAGGTGCCGTTTAAGGACGTCGTCATTTACCCGACGATCCTGGCCAAGGACGGCAGCCGCATGTCCAAGTCCAAGGGCAACGGCGTTGACCCCATGGACCTCATTGGTATGTACGGCGCCGACGCCATGCGCTACAACCTGCTGACGCTGTGCACCAACAACCAGGACGTCAAGTTTGACGCGAACATCGACAAGAAGACCAAGAAGCTTATCGATAGCCCGCGCACCGAGCAGGCCAAGTCGTTTGTGACCAAGATCTGGAACGCCAGCCGCTTCCTGCTCATGAACATGGAGGGCTACACGCCCGGCGAGCCTGCCGTGGAGACGCCGGCCGACGCCTGGATGTTCAGCCGCCTGGCCAAGGCCGTCAAGATGGTCACCGAGGGCATCGAGAACTACACCTTTGGCGACATGGCCCGCGGCGTGCAGCAGTTCTTCTGGAACGAGGTCTGCGACTGGTATGTCGAGGTCACCAAGGCCCGCCTGAAGGGCGAGGGCCGTCTGCAGGCGCAGCGCAACCTGATCTTTGTGCTCGATACCTCCATTCGCCTGATGCACCCGCTCATGCCGTTTGTCACCGAGGAGATCTGGGACAACATGCCGGCGAGCGTGCTCGACCTGGACGCCGAGGGCAACGTGGACCGCGCCGAGGCACTCATGATCGCCAAGTGGCCCGAGCCCGCCGACTACGCCAAGTATGTCGACGAGCCCGCCGAGCGCGCGTTTGAGCTGTGCCGTACCGTCGTGTCCGCCGCTCGCGCCACCCGTTCGCGTTATCGCTTGAGCCCCAAGGCCGGGCGAGGACATCGAGAAGCTCGAGAGCCTGCGCTCGACCATCGTGCCGCTGGCAAACACTGCCTCGCTGGTCATGGGTACCGATGTCGAGAAGCCGGCCGCGAGCATCGCCGTGGTCGACAGCGGCGTCGAGGTCTTTGTGGTGCTCGAGGGCAAGGTTGACCTTTCGGCCGAGAAGGCGCGCCTGGAGAAGGAGATCGCCGCGGCCCAGAAGGAGCTCGCCGGCTGCGAGAAGACGCTCGCCAACGAGGGCTTTGTGGCCAAGGCCGCGCCCGCGGTGGTCCAGAAGAAGAGGGACCGTGCAGCTGAGCTCAAGGAGATCCTGGCGGCGCTTATTGCTCAGGTTGCTGACTTCTCGTAGGCGTTACTGGGGGACGCGGTTTGGGGCATTGCTCGCTACTGCGGACAGTCCTGCGCAAGACGGACAGCACATTAAGTGCTGTCCTTTGCGTGCGGAACTTGTATCGAGCAAAGCGTCGGGCCGCTCCTAGTTCGTTTACGTGGTTGTATGCATCTGGCGTGTTAGGGCCACTGAGTTGTGGCCTTGAGGTCGTCGCAAAGCGGTGTTTGGCTGATATTTTGAATGGGAGGGGCTCGTTGTTGCTTACGGGCCTCTTTTTATGTTGAGGGGACTTTGGTTATGGCGAAGCGTTCTGGGTTGTATTCGGTGCCGTTTGAGGTTCCGGAGCTTGCTTTTGATGAGGCTGTTGCACTTGCGGCCGATACGGGCAAGATTGCGCGTTATTCCACACCGTTGCTCGAGACCGTCGTTGAGATGCTCGATGAGCTTGGTCGTCCTGACGAGTTCTATGATTGCGTCCAGATAGCCGGTACCAATGGAAAGACCTCGACGACGCGATTCTCGGCTGCCATTCTTCGTGGCGAGGGCCTTAAGACGGCGCTCTTTACTTCTCCTCATCTGGTGCGTTATCCCGAGCGTATGGAGATTGATGGAAAGGTCGTCTCAGACGAGGTCTTTGCCCATGGTGTCTCTGCGGCGTATGAGGCGGGCCGTCGTCTCAATGCGCGTCGTGAGGCGGCGGGCGAGGAGCTCCGTTCTATTACGCCCTTCGATCTTTTGTCCGTGGCCGGTTTGACTATGTTTGCCGAGGCTTGCGTGGACGTGGCCGTGCTTGAGGTTGGCATGGGCGGACGATGGGATGCTACGAGTGCGACCGATCCCGTGGCCGTCGCCATTACGGGCATTGGACTCGACCATATGAAGGTCCTTGGCGATACGCTCGAGGCAATTGCGGGGGAGAAAGCTGCTGTTATTAAGCCTGGGCGTTTGGTTGTTTTGGGCGAGGGTACCCATGAGGCGAGCGTTCAGCGCGTGATGGATGCCCGTTGCCGCGAATGCGGTGTGGTGCCGCTCGTGGTGAGCCATACGACGACCAAACTTCCGGCACACGTGGGCGATACGTTGGAGTTTAGCTGCACCACGCCGCGCGCGATCTATACGTCGAGTATGGTCAAGCCGGCGTATCAGCCGCAGAATGCCGCATGCGCGATTATGCTGTGCGAGGGCTATCTGGGTCGCGAGCTCGACCACGATGCGCTCGACGCTTCGCTTATGGGCTGCCCCACGCCGGGTCGCTTTGATGTGCTGGGAACCAATCCGCTCAAGCTGATCGACGCTTGCCATAACCCCCAGAGCTGCGAGAACTTTGTGAGCGCGCTGGATGAGATCGATCCGTGCGTAGAGAATCGCCCAACGTTGCTGTGCGCCGCGCTGGCTGATAAGGACGTGGCGGGCATCGTTGACGTGCTTGTTCCGGCGTTCCCCCGTGTGGTCGTGACACAGACTGATTCCGATCGCGCCCTGCCGGCGGAGGAGCTCGCTGCCCTGGTGGATGCCGATAAGCTCGCGGGCGTGTACCCCAGCGTGTCCGAGGCCCTCGCAGCCCTCGATGCCGCGGGCGAACCCTTCGTAGCAGCCGGCACCATCACCTTGGCCGGCGAAGTAGCGGGGCTGCTGCGCTAACCCATCCCCTCATCAGTTGCGGTGAAATAGTTCCTGTTTTTGGGTTCTAGCAGCCCATCCAGGAACTATTCCACCGCAACTTATTGAGGGGCTATTGGGAAGGGGGCTAGTCGAGGCGGACTGGATCGTGGGGGTAGGTGTTGAGGATTTCGACGCCGGACTCGGTAACCAGGACCAGGTCTTCGATGCGGACACCGGTGTGGCCGGGGAGGTAGATGCCCGGCTCGATGGAGAACGTCATGCCCGGCTCTACGACCTGCTCGTTGACGAGCGAAACGTCGCCCGGCTCGTGGTCCTGCAGGCCGATCGAGTGGCCCAGGCGATGCGTGAAGTACTTGCCGTAGCCAGCGTCCTCAATCACGTCGCGCGCGGCACGGTCCAGGTCGCACATGCGCACGCCCGGTGCGATGAGCGCCTCGGCGGCCTCGTTGGCGCGGCGCACGATGTCGCAGATGTGCGCCGTCTCCTTGTCCGGCTCGCCCCAAAAGAACGTGCGCGTCATGTCCGAGCAGTAGTTGCGGCGACGTCCGCCAATGTCGAACAGCACCACATCGCCGCGCTTGAGTACGGTGCCGTCGGGCTCGTGATGCGGGTCGCCGGCGTTGGCGCCAAAGCTCACGATGGGCGGAAAGCTAAAGCCCTCGCAGTCGTGCTTGCGATATAGATTCAGCATCTGGTCGGCAATCTCGCGTTCCGTCACGCCCTCGTGGACGAGTTTGATGGCATCGGCCATCACGGCGTCGTTGGCGGCCGAGGACACGCGCATGAGCTCCTGCTCGGTGGCATCCTTGTGGGTGCGCGCGGCGGTGACGGCAAAGTCACCCAGGAAAAACTCGCTGGCGGCGTGGCGCTCTATGAGCGGCATCAAAAAGCCGGAGCGCATGACGGTGTCGATGCCGAGGGGCTTGGATGGATTGA
>CABSBK010000098.1 GCA_902475865.1 uncultured Collinsella sp. | reverse complement strand
AAGATAGGCTCAACGCGATCGTGTCGATGGTGCAGCAGGCTGGCTCGGGTACTGTGCCAGAGCTTGCTGAGGCATTGGGCGTGACGGCGTCCACCATTCGGCGCGACCTGCAGACACTCGATCGCGCACACCGCATCGCCAAGGTCCACGGCGGAGCGACGAGTCTTGAGCGCGCGCACGTGACGCGCGACCTAACGCTCAATGAGCGCAGCGACCTCCATAACGACGACAAGGAGCGTATCTGCGCCCGTGCGGCGGCGCTTGTGGAGCCCGAGAGCTTTGTATACATCGATTCGGGTTCGACGACGCTCAAGCTCATCGAGCATCTTCCACACCTTGAAGATGTCACCTATGTGACCGACTCCGTGCTCCATGCTCAGCACCTCGCTTTGCGCGGCATGCGCACCGTGGTGTTGGGCGGCGAGCTCAAGCCCGAGACCGAGGCACTCGTTGGCCCCGATGCCCTGGCAACCCTAGACCGCTACAACTTCAACTGTGGCTTTTGGGGTTCTAACGGAATTGCCGCCGAGCAGGGCTTCACGGCACCCAATATCGAGGAGGCGCAGATTAAGCGCATCTCGATGCGCCATACGGCCAAGCGCTTCGTAATCTCGGACGCCAGTAAATTTGGCATGGTGGCGCCCGTCAAGTTCGCGGACTTCCGCGACGCAACGATTATTACCGCAGGCGAGGTCCCCGCCAAGTACCGGGCAATGGACAACGTCATCACGGTCTAGCAAGCAGGGGCAGGCTAAGGCCAAAACCACCACGAAGGTGCCTGTCCCCATTGTGGTGGTTAGTAACGAAAATCGAGTAGTTTTCTCAATAGAAAAGCGGCAACGTCCATCACGGGCGTTGCCGCTTTCGTTGTCTGCCGGTTTGTCTAAGTCTGTAACAACTGGATCGATAAAAGTGGGCTAGGTGTTACAGATTGAGATACTTCCGAACCGCGCCGTCTCTTTGTCTCAATCTGTAACAGCTGGGACGGATTTTGCCGAGTTATTGTTACAGATTAAGATTTTCCCTTGAGGGGGATTCGAATGTCTCGATCTGTAACAGTTAGACCGGAAAATGGGTTCTAGCTGTTACAGATCGAGACGTTTTGGGACCGCGACTGAGCCACTGCGGCAAAACCACCACAAAGGTGTCTGTCGACACTGTAGTGGTTTTGACGTTTGCCCAGATAAAACCTACCAAAATAAACCTGTCCCTTTTTGGCAGGTTTTAGGGCTCCCAGGGGCAGGGGGCTTCGATGTGGATGTGCTCGCCGGTAACGGGATGCGTAAAGGACACGCTGTGGGCATGGAGCATCAGGCCGCAGGGACGCGGCGTGCCGTAGAGCTCGTCGCCTACCAGGGGATGACGCTCGCTTGCCAGGTGCACGCGGATCTGGTGTTTGCGGCCGGTGAGCAGCTCGACATCGATATACGAGCGCGTGGGCAGGCCACGACGGCTCTTAAGACGCTTGAGCACCTTCACGCGCGTCTGAGACGGCTTGCCGCTGGCGCCGACGCGCATCTTGCGGCTGTCGTGGCGGTCGCGGGCGATGGGCTTGTCGATGAGCTTCTCGTTCCAGTCGATCTTGCCCTCGGCGAGCGCCAGGTAGTGCTTTTCGAAAGCGTGGTCGATGACCATCTGGTCAAAGGCGGGCTGCGTCTGCTTGTCGAGCGAAAACAACACCACGCCGGTGGTGTCACGGTCCAGGCGGTTGAGCGGCTGCATGTCGGTTGCGGCAAAGCCGTCGCCCATCGCCAACAGCAGGTCGCTGGCGTAGTCGGTAAGCGTGCGCTCGCCGGTGCCGTCGCCGTGGACGATCATGCCGGCGGGCTTGTCGATGGCCATGAGCCAGGCGTCGCAGTAGAGGACTTGAGGTTCTTCGTTCACGTGTAAGCCTTTCAGTTAGCTAATTCCCACAAACATGCAGCCCGAGGTGGCACCGCGTAGGCGGGCGGCCGGCTTGCGGCCGGCTTGCGCGGCCTCGACGGCGCGACGAACGCGGGCGACGGCACGGCCCACCTCATCCGTCTCGAGCAGCGTTCCGTCTACCATGAGACGGCGCACGCCGGCGTCGAGCAGCTGCGGAACCTGCGGCGTGAGGTCGATGGGGTAGGCATCGTACAGGCGCGAGCGGCCGTGGATATCGGTGCGCACGGGCATGATCTTGCCGTCGATATTCTTGAGCGACAGCTTGCGGGCGCGCAGGCGGCAATTGGCGCAATCGTGGATACAACCGTTGGCAACCTGCAGGATGCAGTGCTCGCTCGTCATAACGCGCGGGCGGCCGAAAACGGTGATGCCCAGGGCTGCGGGCGCGGAGGTGCCAAGCGAGATAATCTCGTCGAGCGTGATCTCGGGCGAGAGCCAAAACGCCCCAGCTCCGCGCTCGGCGAGTGCCTCCATGCAGGGCGTGTTGTGCACGGGCAGGCAAGAGCGAATCTCGGCCGTGGCGCCAACCTGGGCGGCCAGGGCAAGCTCGGAGATGTTGCCAATAGCGACCGTGGCGCCGGCAACAACCCACGAGTCGACGCGTGCGTGGTCAACGGCGCGGCAGACCTCATCGAGCACGGGTACGATGCCCTGCTCAAACGCATCGGCGGGGGAGAGCTCGGCCGCATCGAGCGCGTCGGTGGTCATGTAGATGCGCGTTGCACCCTCCACGCGCGCTGCCTCGGCGGCCTCGAGCGAGGTGACGGTGGCGCAGATTTGCGGCTCATCGCGGTAATGCTCGGGCATGGGGCGGGAATCACTGGTGACAATCGCCGGCAGCTCGAGCGTGCGGGCGCGCTCCTCATACGGCGCCAGAATGGCCTCTTCCAGCGCCTTGCAGGCGGTGGCGCGCACCTTGTGCACGGCGGAGAAGCCCATGCCGCAGCCCTCGTCGAGGGCCACGTCAAAGCTCGCGGCCTCAAAGGGCGAGGAGCCCATGCGGCCTACATGCTCAACCAGATCGGGCGCCTCAACGGCGCGAGTCTTGGCGGCCTCGACGGTAAAGCCGGTGGCAGTGGCGGTGAGCGCGGGGTCGTCGCAGCAGGTGAGCGTAACGGTAAACGGCTCGCCCAGACGCGCCACGACGGACACGTCTACGGCACGGCGGCGCAGCACATCGCGCTTGAGCGCGGCGCCGGCAGCGTCGATAGCACGCTGGCTTCGAATCACGCGGACGCGGCAGCCCTCGGGCATGCTGCGGGGCACGCGGCACTCGATGACGTCACCGGCGGCGGCATCCTCGGCGGCAATGGCGGTCAGGAATTGGTCGAACTCATCGTCGTGGCGAAGCTCCAGCAGGTCGCCCTTTCCCACGGGCTCAAACAGCTCAATGCGGGCGATGGCAGCGCGGCGACGGCGGTCGTCGGGCTTGAGCCCGCGCACATCGCGGTTGGCCAGGCGGCTACCGAGCACCGTGCCCACGATCTGGCCGCGGTTGTTGGAGCGCTCGTAGCTCATCATTTCGTCGCCCGAGGTGCCGTCCTGATAGGCGTGCGTAAAGTCGCGGTTAAAGCAGCGCTTGAGCTGGCGCTGGCGGGCGGCTTCCTCGTCCTTAGAGGTCGAAACGTCGGCCAGCATGTCATCAATCTGATGACGATACACGTCGACGATGGAATACACGTAATCGGGGGCCTTCATGCGGCCCTCGAGCTTGAGCGATGCGGCACCGGCGTCATACAGACGGCGAACGAGCTGCGAAGTATTGGTGTCGCGCGGGCACAGCGCGCGCTCGCGACCGGCAGGGGAGAGCGAGCGGCCGTTCTCGTCGATCAGCTCGTAAGGCAAGCGACAAGGCTGAGCGCACATGCCGCGGTTGGCCGAGCGGCCCGCCATGGCAAAGCTCGACAGCAGGCACAGGCCCGAGTAGCAAAAGCAGATGGCGCCGTGGCTAAAGACCTCCAGGTCCACATCGGGCGCGGCGTCGTGGATGGCGGCGATCTCGTCAATGGAGAGCTCACGCGACAAGGTCACGCGGTCGGCGCCTTGCTCGCAGCACCAGATAGTCCCACGGTCATCGTGGATGTTCGCCTGGGTCGAGATATGCGTCTCGATACCGGGCATGGTGCGCTTGACCTCAAAGAACAGGCCCCAGTCCTGGATAATAAAGGCGTCGGCGCCCAGCGTGGAACAGCGGTGGATGAGCTGCAGCGCATCGCTCATCTCGGATTCCTTGATGACGATGTTTACCGTGACGTAGACGCGCGAGCCGGCCAGGTGCGCGGCGCGGCAGGCCTGCTCAAAGGCCTCATCGGTAAAGTTTGTTGCCTTGCGGCGGGCGTTGAAGCTGCCCATGCCACAGTAGATGGCATCGGCGCCGGCAGCGAGCGCGGCGGCAAAGGGCTCCGGGCCTCCGGCGGGGGCCAAGAGCTCGGGTCTGCGGTTGGTGGTTCGACTGGCGGTTGCGGTCATATCCTGCCTTTCAAAATGCTCAGATACTCAAAAGTATAGTGGCGCCGTCGCGATGGGCGATGTCCGCAGCCTAAGCAGGACAAAGTCTTCAGCAGCCTCTCGGGCAAAAATGATCCGTTTTCCTCCGTCCCCAAGGGATCAGTGGGTTAGCCCTCCTTGCGGACCTTTTGCAGATAGCGGTAGACGCTGGGCTCAGAGATTCCAAGCGCGGCGGCGGCACAGGCAACGGCACCCTTGAGCATAAACACGCCGTTGCCGTTAAGGTGGCGAATAACGTCCACGCGATCGGCCTGCCCAAGTGAGGTGACATCCTGCCCGCGGCTTTCGAGCAGCTCGGAAATACTGCGGTCGATGAGCTCCTGTGTGGACTCCGAAAGGCTCTCGACTTCGATGGGGGAGGGCTCCGTGCGGACCGGCGCTGCGTCGAAGCAGGCCATAAGCTGCTGGGCCATGGCGTTGATGTTGCGCACGGCAGAAAGATCGGTGTTGACGCACAGCATGCCGACGATCTTGCCGTCCTCGCGGATAAAGTACGTTGCGGATTCCAGCGTCTTGCCACCGGCGCCGCGCCCCTCGTAGCCCGTAATAAACGGCAGGTCGCGATACTTGGGGTCGTGCATAATCTTGAGCACGAGATCGGTGGCGGGTCCGCCAATCTTGCGGCCGCTCACGATACCGTTGCGAATATCGACGATGGCGTGGTTGGGATCCGAGAAATCGTGCAGCACGATTTCGCTGTTTTTGCCGAGTATCTGCTCCAGGAAATCGACCATCGGCAAAAAGCGACGTACGGTCTCGTTCACGGGCAACTCCT
>CABSBK010000097.1 GCA_902475865.1 uncultured Collinsella sp. | reverse complement strand
CTTGAGCGCCTTGGTATAGCAGATGTGGGGGCCGACGCACATGTCGATGTAGTCGCCCTGCTGGTAGAAGGTGATGCGGGCGTCGTCGTCCAGGTCGCCGATGTGCTCGACCTTGTACTTCTCGCCGCGCTCCTCCATAAGGGCGATGGCCTCGGCGCGGGGCTTCTCGTACACGGAGAACTTGAGGTTCTCCTTGACGATCTTCTTCATCTCGGCCTCGATCGCGGGGAAGTCGTCCTCGCTGATCTTGACGCCCTCGGGCAGGTCGACGTCGTAGTAGAAGCCGTTGTCGGTCGCGGGGCCGTAGGCAAAGTCGGCCTCGGGGTACAGGCGCTTGATGGCCTGCGCCATGATATGCGCGGCAGAGTGGCGGATGACGTGCGTGACCTCGTCCTGCGGGAGCTCGGCCACCGAACCGTCATTGTAGAGTGCCTTCATGGGTATGTTTTCTCCTCTCGGATGCCTGATGCAAGTGCGTGCGATGCGCTCGGCGTTTTTGACTTGCATCATTATAGGCAGGTTGCCTTGGTATACAAGCGCCCGCCGCACCTTAATGGCACGGCGGGCGATTTTCTACGCATGCTTCATCGTGTGGGGGAGGGGCTGCGGGGTGCACGTGCGGTTTGCGCGTGGCGTGCGGGGCCCGTGGGCTGCGCGTGACGCGCGGTGCCCGTGGCTTACGACCGGCCCGGCGATGGATGCGTTACTGGATGCGAGTTCGGCAGTAAGGGCAGACCTTCCAGTGCGCGTCGAGCGGGCGATGGCAGCTGGGGCACACGTTGCGAACCTGGGTGTCGCACACAGGGCAGACCACGAAGTCCTTCTCGATGGGGGCGCCGCACTGCGGGCACGTGCCGTACTGGGCAAGCTGGCGCTCACGCAGGGCCATGTCCAACTCCTGCTCCTCGCGGTCGGCCGCGTAGGAGTGCGGACGCAGGACCAAGTAGGCGATGAGGCCCACAAACGGGATGAGGGCGATGATGCCCCATGCCACGTAGGCGCTGGCGCCGCGGCGGCGGGCGTCGATGAACACATAGACGACCGACAGCACATACAGGGCGATGATGAAGCCGACGAAGGCATAGATGACGCCCATAAGCTGCGGCGACATGAGCTCGGAGATGTATTTGGACATTGAGGTGTACCTTTCGGAATATTTACAGTCCGGTCAAGTTTACCACGGGGTTTGTTTATATGGGACCACGGTTGCAAGCGGGGCTGATGCGGACACAAACATCTCAATCTGTAACAGGTGGAGGCGAAATCCGGGTCTAGATGTTACAGATCGAGACACAGAGGTCCCTCCCCAACTTCAATCTAGATCTGTAACATCTTGGGCCCCAAAACCCTTCTTACTGTTACAGATCGAGACATTCAAAATCCGCAGGAAGGTTTGTCTTTATTTATAACGTCTAGAACCCAAATCATCAGCTAACTGTTACAGATTGAGACAAAGGAAAACGTCCTGGCCGAATGTCTCAATCTGTAACAGATACTCGGAAAATACAGGTCTAACTGTTACAGATTTAGACATTCGAAACCGACTGATAGGTTCATCTAAATCTGTAACATCTAGACCCTAAAACAGTCCCCAGATGTTACAGATCGAGACAGAAGAATCTCTCCCTGGCTTTACATCTCAATCTGTAACACATAGGACCGATTTCCCCTTCTTACTGTTATAGATCAAGACGAACGGAGGACCCGCCTGGCAAACGTCTAGATCTGTAACATCTGGAACCCAACTCTTCTGCTTACTGTTACAGATCGAGACAAACCTCCGGCACCGGGGCTAGCAGACAAAGACGTCGACGCTGCTGAGCTTTCCCTCGCCTGCCGTTGGCGGGTGTTGCGGGGCTGTTCGCCGCATCGCCGCCGCGCTGGGAGCACGCAGAACGTAGGATGGTCTTTTGACATCCTGTCAACTTGTCTTGGAGGCACCGTGGCAGAAACGTTTGATATCGCAATTGTGGGCGCGGGCATTACCGGGTGCGCCATCGCGCGGCAGCTCGCGCGGTATGACTTGTCCATTTGCGTAGTCGAGGCAGCAAACGATATCGCGCTGGGCGCATCGAAGGCCAACGGCGGCCTGGTGCACGCCGGCTACGACCCAGCGCCGAGCACGGTAAAGGCGCAGGTCAACGCCCGTGGCTGCGAGCTGTATGGCACGTGGGCCCAGGAGCTAGGCTTTTTGTTCCGCCGCACCGGGTCGATGGTGCTGGGGTTTAACGACGAAGACCGCGCGCACCTGGAGAAGCTGCGCCAGAATGGCCTTGCCAACGGCGTGCCCGAGCTGTCGATTATCGGCCCCGAGCGGATCCACGAGCTGGAGCCGCGCGCGAGTGCCCAGGCCACGTGCGCACTATGGTGCCCTTCGACCGGTTACGTCGACCCGTTTGAAGTGGCCATAGCCGCGCTGGAAAACGCGGTTGCCAACGGCGTGACGTTTATGCGGTCTGCGCCGGTGGAGGCCATTGAAGTTGCCGGCTCGGATGACGGAACCGCGCGCTTTACGCTGGCGACGCCCGCCGACGACGTGCACTGTCGCTATCTGATCAACGCCGCGGGCAACGGTGCCGCGGACATCTCACATATGGCCGGCGCCGAGGAGTTTCAGATGGTCTGGCGCCAGGGCAACATCGTGGTACTGGACAAGGAGCCGCGCGCGCTGATGCCGCTCTACCCCGTTCCCACGCCGGTGTCCAAGGGCGTTATCGTCACGGGTTCCGTACACGGCAACACCGTAATTACCGCGACGGCCGCCGTGCGCGAGCCGGGCGATACACAGACCTACGCGACCGATGTCAACGCGCTCCTGACCGGCGCGCGCAAGCTGGTGCCCGATCTGGACACGCGCCGCGTGGTACGCGCGTTTGCCGGCGGGCGTCCGGTCATTCAGGGTACGAACGACTTCTTTATTGGGCAGTCAGCCGTGGTGTCGGGGCTGTTCCAAGCAGCGGGCATTCAGTCGCCGGGCGTGGCGAGCGCACCGGCCATCGCTGAGCGCATGGAGCAGGTACTGCGCGACGCCGGCGTAGCTCTGCGCGAACGGAACGATTGGAACCCGATTCGCCGTACGCCGGACGACTTTGACCGCGCGCCGCTCGCGCGCAAGGAAAAGCTCATTGAGTCTGATCCCACGTGGGGGCAGATTGTCTGCCGCTGCGAGACGGTGCCCGAAGCCGAGATCGTGGCCGCGATCCGACGCCGCCCGGGCGCGGTTTCGGTCGAGGGCGTCAAGCGTCGCTGCCGTGCTGGCATGGGTCGGTGCCAGAGCGGCTTTTGCCAGAGCCGCGTGGTTGCGATCCTGGCGCGTGAGCTGGGCTGCAACCCCAGCGAGGTGCTGTTGGAGGATGCCGGATCTTGGCTGGTTGAGGGACCGCTGAAGGGGGTGCGCTAGGATGGCGACGCTTGATATGCGCGATGAACGCGCGGAGGCCGGGGGCGTAGCGTCGGTAGCAACGCAGGCGTTCGACGTGGTCGTTATCGGCGGCGGCCCCGCCGGTATGGCTGCCGCACTTGCCGCGCATAAAGCCGGCGCGCGCGTAGCTATCATGGAGCGCGAACAGCACCTGGGCGGAATACTCCGCCAGTGCATCCACCCCGGCTTTGGCCTATCGCACTTTAAGCAGGAGCTCACCGGCCCCGAGTATGCGCAGCGCTTTATCGACCAGGTGCGCGAGACCGACATCGCGCCGTTCTTGGACAGCATGGTGCTTGGGATTGATTCGGGCGAGGGCGAGGCTGTGGGCGCGCTGGATGCGGACAAGACCGCAGGAGCCACCGTGGTCCATACCGTCACGCTCATGAGCCCCGCCGGCATGCTGCAGCTCACCGGACGCGCGGTCGTCCTTGCCATGGGGTGCCGCGAGCGTACACGCAGCGAGATCAAGATTCCCGGTAGCCGTCCCGCCGGCGTGTTTGCGGCCGGCCTGGCGCAGCGATATATCAATATCGAAAACCTCAAGCCTGGCTCGCGCGCCGTCATTTTGGGTTCGGGCGACATCGGGCTTATCATGGCGCGCCGCTGCACGCTCGAGGGAATTTCGGTCGAGGGCGTGTACGAGCTTATGCCGTACGCCAACGGCCTGCGCCGCAACGTCAAGAACTGCCTGGACGACTTTGGAATTCCGCTGCACCTGTCCACCACCGTCACACGCGTGGTCGGCCACGACCGCGTGGAGGCCGTCGAGGTAAGCCAGGTCGACGAGCACCTGGCGCCCATTGCCGGGACGGAGCGCATCGTTCCGTGCGACACGCTGCTGCTTTCGGTGGGTCTGATTCCCGAGAACGAGCTTTCGGTTGCCGCAGGCGTGGAGCTTGACCCGCGCACGCGCGGCGCTGTGGTGGACCAAAGTCTGCAGACGGGCGTGCCGGGCATCTTTGCCTGTGGCAACGTGCTGCACGTGCACGACCTGGCCGACAACGTGACGACCGAGTCCGAGCGCGCCGGTGCGGCAGCGGCGGCGTGGGCGTTGGGCGGCGACGCTGGGGCGAGCGCTGCGAGCACGGGCTGCGAGCTCACGGTCTCCCCTGCCGGCATCGCGAGCTACGCGCTGCCGGGACGCATTACGGCTGTGGCACTCACCAAGCTCAACTTCCGCGTACGCCGACCGGTCGACGCCGCCCGCGTGCGCATTCTAGCAGGCGACAAGGAGCTGTTCGCCGGCAAGGTCCGTGCATTTAAGCCAAGCGTCATGGAAAGCTTTCCGCTGCCGGCAAAGGTGATTCAACGTGCACTCGACCTAGGTGTCAGCGAGATTATCCTGTCTGTCGACCCCGTTGAGGAGGCGTAAGGCCATGAGCACGAATGTGACCGAGACCTTGCAGTTCAACTGCACCACCTGCCCGTCCGAGTGCCTCCTGACCGTAGAGGTAGAGCGTGACGAAGACGGCGCCGTGGTAGAGGTGCGCTCCGTAACCGGCAACAGCTGCCCGCGCGGTGATAAATTCGCGCATCAGGAACTCACCTGCCCCATGCGCGTGCTCACCACCACCGTGGCCGTATCCGGCGGCGACGAGGCGCTGCTACCCGTGCGCACGGCCGAAGCCATCCCGCTGGCGCTCCACACCCAGGCGATGGACCTCATCCGCGGCCTAGTCGTCGAAGCCCCCATCCGCATGGGCAACGTCGTGTTGGAAGACCTCCTCCACACGGGCATCGACCTAATCGCCAGCATGGACATCGACCCAGCCTAGGTGGTTCATTTTGG
>CABSBK010000096.1 GCA_902475865.1 uncultured Collinsella sp. | reverse complement strand
AAAATCTCGTCCATCGTGCCTTCTTTCGTATGCGGTGGAAGCCCACGATCCCGGGTTTAGGGCTCGTGGCTTTGCTAACCCGAACGCTACCGCCCCGATGGGCGAGAACGTTGCGCAACATCCGCGAGTGCGCAAATTGCAATGCGGAACGGTTTGTCCCGGGGCGTTTTGAGAGCGGATCCGTCTCGTTCCCGGCAATGTTGCGCAACGTCTGCTCGGTATGGATTTCTACACTTGAGTTGTCCAAAAGGGATTCGGTTCTTGAATGAGGGATGAACGATGAGCAGGAACTCCTATTACGATGACGATATGTCTGAAGAGGACTACGAGCGGGTCATGGAGCATATGTACGAGCTTGAGTGCGAGCTCGAGGAGCCTCATGACGCTCGCACCGACCAGTTGATTCGCGAGGAGCTCGAGGATCTTTCGAGTGCCATGTTGTTTGAGCCGGTGGTCAAAAACGGTGAGTACCTTGGTGAGCGCGACCATGTGCCCGGGTATTGGACGGATCGTCGAGATTTGGAGTCCGAGTCTTCAGGCGCTTCGAGCGATGTCGACGAGGTGGAAAAGGATGAGCCGTTTGATTTGATCGGCTATCAGGGCTCTTCCTCGGGCGGTTCGGTGCTCGACATGTTTACTCCCATTTTAAGGAGTCGCGTGTTCTGGATCTTCATCGCGTTTTTGGTGTTTATCGGCCTGCTCGACATGTTCTACGACAGTTTTATTGTTCCTTCGGGCTTCGCTATTAGCCGCATCAATTTCCAGGGCTTGGTGCTGCTGGCGATTGTCGTTGCATGCATTGCCCTGAGGTGTCGTCGCCGTTAACGACGGTATTGGCGCAACGGCCGATGTTGCGCAACAGAATGTTGGGACAGCGGCGTATGCTCGGGTTGTCCTGAAAGCGAGAGAAAGGACAGGACAATGGCTGAAGTTGAAGTAAGGGCTTTGGGTCCCGACGACGTCGACGATATGGTTGATCTGGACGAGCAGTCGGGCTACGAGGTCTATGACGAGTACGCGGACTTTGTTGAGGACGAGGACGAGGAGAATAGCAGCCTCTGGGGCGTCTTTGCCGATGATGAGCTGGTCGGTTTTTGCGTGACGGGCGGTGCGGATGACCCCGATCTGCCGGATGCCGTTACGGAGCACCCGCTCAACGAGGAAACGTCGACGTTTTTGAGCCATGTGTATGTTGATCCTGACTACCGCGGTAACGGCTATGGCTCGCGCCTGGTGCACGACGCCCTGTTGGGATACTGGGAGAGCGAGGGCGAACAGCAGCCTACATTCCTGGATCTGAGCGGATATCTCTTTGATGATCCTGATGCGGATCCGATTAAGCTCGCGCAGCTGCTCATCGACTTCTTTGGCAAGAACGGGTTTGAGCCCATCCCCGACGATGACCACGACATTACCTACACCTGCATGGTCTTGGATCCCAAGAACTTTAAGGACCCGGACGCAGAGTAGAGGCTGCGATCTGTTGGTTCAGCTTCCCTAGTTGGTGCTTGACGGGGCCGGACGTTCCAGTTGTGATGGCTGGACGTCCGGTCCTTTTTGTTGCCTGTTGGGTTTGGTGGTCGGTACGTTTATCTCGATCTGTAACATCTGGCGGGGGATACGGGGTCTAGATGTTACAGATCGAGATTGTTCCTCGACCGACAACTCAACCGTCTCAATCTGTAACATCTGGGGCTGGTTTTGCTCCGTAACTGTCACAGATTGAGATGTTGTCTTCAGACGGATTGGTTTGTCTCGATCTGTAACAGTTACGGGTCGATTTACTCGGTAACTGTTACAGATCGAGATGTTAGCCAAGGGGCTGACTGAATGTCTCGATCTGTAACGTGTAGACCCGGTTTTGTCTCGTAACTGTTACAGATTGAGACAATCGGCCCGGGCCCGCCTCATCCGCCTCGTCATCTGTGGTTTACGTGGGGGCATACGGAGTACGGGTATACTAACCGGCGGCGAATCTGCTCCATCGCTTAGAGCTGCTGCGTCTGGACGGCGCGTGATAGGGCTGCCATAGCGATCGCCAGCGTGCTGAGCAACGTCCTCTCTGTGCGCACCTGTTTTTGTATGTATTAGCGCACTACCAAGCACGCCCGCGCGGCCGCATGCCGTGCCCATTGTGCGTGCAGATAAGGAACAACAACATATGCGTAATTCTGTATCCGACGTCACGGACGCCGAGATTCTGGACGAGACCCGCGAGGCCATGACCCAGGCTGCATTCGATGCCGCCGATGAGGCAAATGCTGCCCAGGCCGTCGAGTCCGCTACCGAGAGCCTGCCCGCCTTTGACGAGCTGGGCCTTTCGGACGAGATGCTTCGTGCTATCGAGAACCTGGGCTACACGGCGCCGACGCCCGTGCAGGCCGGTTCGATCCCTGTGGTGCTCGAAGGCCGCGACTTGCTTGCCGCCGCTCAAACCGGCACCGGCAAGACGGCCGCCTTCTTGCTGCCGACTATGAACAATCTGGAGCACATCGCTCCTCCCAAGCCCGTGCGCGAGCGCGGCGGCCGCAACCGTCGTCGCGGTGCTAAAAAGCCCGAGGGCAACGGCCGTGGCCCCGTGATGCTCGTCATCACTCCTACGCGCGAGCTTGCCCAGCAGATCGACGAGGTTGCGAGCAAGATTGCCGACGTCACCGGCCATGTTGCCGTGACCGTCGTGGGCGGCGTGAGCTACAAGCCGCAGACCGCGGCACTCAAGTACGGCTGCGACATCCTGGTCGCCACGCCGGGCCGTCTGGTCGATCTGATCGAGCAGGGCGCTTGCCACCTGGACGAGGTCAAGGTGCTGGTGCTCGACGAGGCCGACCGCATGCTCGACATGGGCTTTTTGCCCGCCGTCCGCCGCATTGTGCGCGAGACGCCGGCCGAGCGTCAGACGCTGCTGTTCTCGGCGACCCTCGACGAGGAGGCCGTGGGCGAGATCACCGACCTGGTGAGCGACCCGGCTCGCGTGGAGATCGCACCGGCCACGTCGACCGCCGACACCGTCGACCAGTTTGTGTTCCCAGTGTCCATCGAGGCCAAGAACAACCTGCTGCCCGAGTTCCTCAAAAAGGAGGGCCCGGAGCGCACGATCGTCTTTATGCGCACCAAGCACCGCGCCGACAGCTGCTGCCGTCGTCTGGAGCGCAAGGGCATCAAGGCCGCCGCAATTCACGGCAACCGCAGCCAGGCGCAGCGCGAGCGCGCGCTTTCGGCCTTCCGCGACGGTACCGTCGACGTGCTGGTGGCAACCGACGTGCTCGCCCGCGGCATCGACATCAGCGATGTGCGCTACGTCGTGAACTTTGACGTGCCGGCCGAGCCGACTGACTACATCCACCGTATTGGCCGTACGGGTCGCGCCGGCGAGCTGGGCTGGGCCATTACGTTTGTGACCGAGCAGGACGTGGACGAGTTCTACGAGATCGAGAAGCTCATGGACAAGACCGCCGACATCTACGAGGCCGGCGACCTGCATGTGGGTCCCAACCCGCCTGTGGTTGATCCCGAGCGCGACCCTTCGGCCTTTAAGGTGAAGAAGAAGACCAAGCGCGGCAAGTCCAAGAGCAAGAAGAAGCTTGAGCAGGCACGTCGTGACGGCAAGCGCAACGGCGATGACTACGGCGATGTGGCCGGTCGTTCCAACCGCGGTCGCGACGAGCGTCGCGGCGACGGCGAGCGTCCGAGCCGTCCCAAGCGTGGCGGCAAGACCCGCGTGCGCGAGGGCGTTCAGGCTCGCGTGGACGAGGCCGTGGAGAGCGTGGCCCGCGAGGTGGCTGCCGAGGAGCGCGGCGGTGCCGGTGCCATTGAGCAGGCCCCGCGCGGTAACCGTGCCGAGCGTCGTGCCAAGCAGTTCCAGGGCGAGGCACATCGCCGTCGCCGCGAGGACGAGGACCGCGGCGGTCGTCGCCGTGTTGAGCGCGAGGACGAGGGCCGTGGCTCGCGTGGCGGCAAGCGTGGTTCGGGCGATCGTCGTCGTTCCGGTCGCAATGACGAGCGCGGTGGCCGTGATGAGCGTCGCGGCGGCGAGGGTCGCGGCGAGCGTGGCGCCCGCAGCGGTGAGTCCCGTGGCGGCAAGCGCTTTGAAGAGCGCGGCGGCCGCGGCGTCGAGCGTCGCGAGGGTGCTCGCGGTAATGGCGGGCGCAGCGGCGCTGGGCGTTCTGGTGAGTCGCGCGATCGTCGCGATCCGCGTGCCAGCCGCGATCGTCGCGATGACTGGCGCAACTACGACGATACCCGCGAGGAGCGCCGTGGCGGCTACCGCGGCGGGCGTGGCGGCAACCAGGCCGGCTCCCGTGGCGGTCGTGCCGGCGGTCGCGATAACCGTGGCAGCTATGGTAACAATCGTGGTGGCAAGCGCGGCGGCAGCTCCCGTCGCCCCGGTGACGGCGGCGGCAAGCGCAAATAACATACGCGTCGTGCGGTAAGGCGAGATGAGTTTGGGCCCCGAGCAGACTATGCTCGGGGCCCTTTTTGTGGGCGCAGTTTGAGGTGGGCCGGCCCCCTCACGAAAAAGCACGGAGGCGGTCGCGGCAAGAGATGTGGGTTATCGGCTTAGTTGGAGATTCGCGTATGCGGGGTTCTGGCATAGACGGAGAACGTGAAGCTCCCTACTGACGCACGGTGGCCGCAGTGTCCGGGCGGACACACTCGGGATTCCGCTCGCTGCCTGGCGCCATTGCGTCCATCTGACTTTCACGCTCGCATTGTTCTGGATGCGGGCGTGTTTTTTCACGGCACGCACGGGTCCCCTGGGGCGCGCCGTGCATTTTCGGGAGTTTTCAGCAAGCCGGGGTGGCTGCATACGCGTCGGAAGCGTCTATTTGATCTCGCGAGATCCCTCGACGGGCGATTTGGGTTGGCAGACGGGGCCCGGCGCGGCGATAACGCGCGTTTCGCGCCGTGCCGTGCCCCCAAAACGATGCCGATCGCGCGGCGTTCCCGGTTCGAGGCGCCGCCGGCGGCGGCCGCGATGCTGAAAACTCCGGTTTTTGCACGGTCCAAGCGGGGGTACGTTGGGACGGGAAGGGGCGCCCCCATCTATTTATGCATGGCGCAAGCGAAATTATGCAAGACATAGGGCGCCATGCGCCGGATGCCCAGATTGGGCGTGCTGTACGCTGACGTTCGCCGCGTTTCTTCCGCGCCGTGCGCGAATCAAAAGGCGAGGGCAGTTATGGGCGTGCGGGCGGCCCTGCTGACGGCGGGGTTGCAGCGGAGCTTGCGCTTGCCGTGGGCGATCGCGCGCTCTGGGCGCCGGCGCTGGATGGTCTGGTGCTCA
>CABSBK010000095.1 GCA_902475865.1 uncultured Collinsella sp. | reverse complement strand
CATCGAACTTGAAAAAGCTATCAACATCCCCGCCAACGGTGCTGTTGGGGTAAAAAATAGCATCGGCCTGACTTCGGGTGTTATGGCCGAGGATGAGGCGGCGATTAATGCGCGGAATCAAGCGCAGAATGAAGCGACAACTTTCATCACGGGCAACTATTCCTGGGACCATGGTGGCGGCATCATGTCGAATGGTGACCTGTACTTGGGTCAGCCAACGGACGCGTATGTCTACCCAAGCATTAAGGCGACCAAGGAGCTAATTGATTCGCAGACTGGTGAGAACAAACCACTCAAGGAGTTCACCTTTAGGGTCTACCGCAAGGATAAGCAAAATCCTTTCGCTAATGGGACATTCGATCGCGGCGCTTGCGTTGAGGTGGGAAAAGCAAAAAATGATGCAAGCGGCAACATCACGTTTAACCTGGGTGAGCAGTCTGCTCCGAGCAGTTCGGCTGGCGAGATTACATACTACCTGGTTGAAGATGCTGGTAATGATCCCTACATCAAGTACGACCCTGCTGTGTATGAGATTGTGGGAACGCTCAAGGATAACGTGACTGTACTTATGTCTGTTCCGACGCTGAATGACGAGAGCAAGACTAAAGAAATCAGTGTTCATAACTACACGCTTACAAACGCGAGGGTGATTAAACACTCCGGAGATTCAACTGATTCGCTGGGCGCTCTGAAAGATGACGGCCAAGGCTATTATTCGATTGCCAACTCCGATGGATCAAAGACCTTTACCAACACGTATACCTCCAGTTTTTCCTGGATTCCTAAGGCGACTAAGGTCGTTGAGGGTGGCGAGATGAAGGAGTTTACGCTCCGGCTCGCAGACAATCCGAAGTTCGAAAACGCTCAAGAGGTAGAGACTCAGGCCAATGGCCCCAGCTCTCAGATCCGGGAATTCGAAAATATTAGTTACACGCTTGACGACCCCACCAAGGGCGCGGACTCCACGGGCCGTAGCGCTCCCAAGGACTTCCCGTATTATTATTACGTGTGCGAGAAGGACGAAAGCGAGAAATATCCGCATTACAAGTTTGATCATTCGGTCTATAGGTTCGAGGTTGATCTAACGAGCGTCACCAATGGAACCATCAACTATAAGGTGACCTACATGAAGGGATACGTTGACTCCAAAAACAATTGGATAGCAGACGACGGTGCCGAAGCAAAGACGTTCATCGACACCTCCGCCCCCGCCCCCACCCCCACCTCCACCCCCACCTTCACCAACACCTACTCCACCTCTTTGCCCCTTTCTGGTATGTCGGGCGTCACTCTGACGTACCTTGCCGGCGCGGCGGTGCTTTGCGCTGCTGCGGCCTGGATGCACATTCGTCGCAAGGCGAATGCGAAGGGAGGTAAGCGTCGTGAATAAGAAAGTTTGCTCCTTCCCGATCTTGTTTGCGCTGCTTGCCCTCCTGATCGGCACCTGCGCGGTTGTGTTCCCCGCATCCGCGCAGGCCGCGCCGACTTCGGCCGGTTCCATCACGGTGAGCGGCACCGTGGCGAGCAGCTACGACGCCTACCGGATCTTTAGCGCCAACGTCGTCGACGGCGACAGCGACGCTAAGATCGCCACCGACCTCGCCTGGGCAAGCGACGCCGTGAGCGACGCCGCGCTGCCTGTGCTGCACAGCGCCGGTATGCCCAATTCCCGGACCACCGCGCAGGAAGCTGCCGAGTGGCTCAACACCGATTCCCACCTTACGAGCGCGCTGAGCGCACAGCTCGCTCGTTCCCTCCAGAGCTCTGGCGCCGTGTCCGTGGCCCTTAACGCGGGCACGACGGCCGAGCTGTCCTGCGGCTACTGGCTCATCGTCGCCAAAGACGACGCCATCGCCCAGGGCGAGGCCGGCACAGCGCCGATCATGGCCCTGGTCGGCGGCAGCGCCGTCACCGTCAAGCCCAAGGTGGCGACGCCCAAGGTCGCCAAGCATGTGCTGGAGGACAGCACCGCCGCCTGGCAGAAGGCCGCCGATGCCACGGTCGCCGACGACCTGTATTGGCGCCTCTCTGCCACGGTCCCGGCGGGGCTCACGGCCTACGACACCTATACGGTGCGGTTCGTTGACACCATGAGCGTGGGACTCGACCCCTCCAAGGTGGCCGCGAGCATGCGCGTGTACGTGGCGGCGGGCGCAGACGGCGGCTTCGACGCCGTCTCGGCCGGCAAGGACGGCCGCGTCGGCACCGAGCCCGCGCAGGGCTGGACCGACATCACGGCCCAGTGCGCCACCAAGGTAGCGGCCGACGGCAAGACCTTCACCGTGCGCACCGGCGACCTCATCGCCGCGCTCGGCGGGGCCGACGCCTTCACCGCGGGCGCCCGCGTGGTCGCCGTGTACAATGCGCCGCTCAACAGCGCATGCAACCACGGCATCGCGAAGGGCAACCCCAACGAGGTCTACCTGCGCTACCCGCGCTCTCCCCTCGCCGACCAGTCCGGCGACGCCGGCTTCACCCGCACGCCGAGCGACGATGCGTGCGCCTACACCTGGGATCTCGCGCTCACCAAGCGCGGCAGCGACGGCGACAAGCCGCTTGCCGGGGCGGTCCTGAGCATCACCGACGACCGCGGCCGCACGCTGACGGCCGACGGCACGTGGGATGCGGAGGGCAAGGCCACCGTCACCACGGGCGAGGACGGCCGCGTGACCGTCTCGGGCGTGGACTCGGGCAAGCTGGAGGTCCGCGAGCTCAAGGCACCCAAGGGCTACACCGCCTTTGAGGGCATGCGCTCCGTGACGGTCAAGGCCGAGGGCCTGGACGTCGACCAGGTGGCCGCCGCCAAGCCCAAGCTCACCATCACGGCCGAGTCGCCCCTGCGCGCCGACAGCGCGGACGGGTCGACGGGCAGCCTGGAGGCGTCGCTCATCAACACGCCCACCGGCACACCCCCTAGCATTACCACCGGAGGCTTTATGCCCTCGACTGGCGATATGGCAATGTACGCCGCGGCCGCCGCAGCGGTCGCCGGAGCCGCGCTCATCGTGGTCGCGCTCCTGGTCAAGCGGGGAGGTGGCAGCCATAAAGAGTAGCTGGCAGCCCCGCAGAGAGCGGGGCGAGACGTAGCGAAGTAGATGCTAAGACACAGACAGACAGATTTAGATCAAATGGAATTCGAGCAGAAAGCAGAGGAAAAGAAGATGAGCATGAGCAAGAACATCGCACGCCTGGCAGTAACCGCCGGCCTCACGGCGGCGTTGAGCTTCGGCGGCGTGATGGCGCCCGTGACAATGGCGTTCGCGGCTGATGGTGCGACGACTGCGAACGGCTCGGTGACTATCGAGAACGTTGAGGGTAACACTACCGAGTTCAAGGGCTATCAGATTTTCAAGGCCGATGTTGCCACCAATGGAACCGTCAGCAACATTACGTGGGCAAACACTAATGTGCAGAATGCTGTCGAGAGCTTTATCCAGGCGGAGGACGAGTCCTATGAGGGAAAGACCGCCCAAGACGCCGCGGACTGGATCACGAAAAAGGTAGAGGGAACCGGTAATACAACCCGCGTTGAGTTCGGTTCCATTCCATACAAGATTGCCGACAAAGTTGACGGTCTTACCGAAAGCGCGAAGACGACCGGCAAAACCGTTTCCGGTCTTGAACATGGTTACTGGCTCTTCGTAACCGATCCCGACACCATCGAGACTGGTGACGCGGGTACGTCCCCCATCTTCACTGTCGTGGGAAGCGCGCCTGTTAAAATCACCGAGAAAACGGGCATTCCCACTGTCGAGAAGAAGATCGTGAGCGACGCCGACGGTTTGGAGCACGACGCTGCTGACTCTCAGATCGGCCAGGACGTGACGTACAACCTTTATGGCACCATTGCCGAGAACTTCGACAAGTACGGCACGTATTTCTACCAGTTCTCCGACCAAATCTCCAAGGGCCTGACGCTGCAGGATGGCGCCAAGGTTTACCTGTATGCGAACAAGGATGCCGCGAAGGCCGATTTCAATCACGCGAAGGTCACGGATATCACCAATTATTTCACGCCGTCGACCGCCGAGGCTGCCGCCGATGGCAGCAAGACGACGACGTGGACCTGCGATAACCTGAAGAACGTCGCTGGCGTCACCAAGGACTCCTGCATCGTCGTTTCCTATACTGCACGGATTAATGATAGTGCCGTTGTCGGCTTGAATAACAACAAAGAGGGCAACCTCAACACCGTAACGCTTCACTACTCCAACAACCCTATGACTTCGACAAAAGGTCAGACCGTCCCTGACACGGTCAAGGACTATACCTACGGTCTCAAGATCAACAAGGTCGATTTGGGTACCGAGAAGGCACTTGAAAATGCCCAGTTCACCATTACGACCAATGGAGACGAGAGCAGCACAGACGTTAAATATGTCAAGGATGACGGCACATTGAGTGACACCGAGGTTGTTCTTTCAACGAACAGGCAGGGCGTCATTACGCTTACCGGTCTCGATGCCGGTGTCTATACCGTCACGGAGACTTCTGCCCCCTCTGGTTACACTGCGGTCGACCCCTTCACCTTCGAGATCAAGCCGACCATGACCGCCGATGATTCGGGTGCCGGCCTTACTGGGCTCGCTGGCACGCTTGATCCTAAGAACCAGGGCGACAAGATTATCGCCGGTCTCAACGATACAAGTGACGGAAAGGTTGGCGATAACAAGCTTGATTTCAAAGATGGGACCCTCTGAGGCCGCTGACGGCAAGGTACACCTCACTGTCACCGACCAGAAGGGCACCGGCCTTCCCCTCACCGGCCTTAACGGCGTGACGTTCACTTGGATCGCTGGTGGCGCGGTGCTGTGCATCGGCGTGGCGCACCTCATCCGCAGCCGTAAGCAGGCTGAGGAGTCCGAGCAGGAGTAACGCTCACTCACCCATCCCTTTGGCAGGTGGGATGTGATGGCCATGAGACTTGCGGACACTTTTCTCGTCCATCGACGTTCTTGCTTTGCCATTCTCTTTTCGGGGCAGAATCCGCGCTGGAGTATGCCCCGTTCTTTTGGGACAACGCAGACAGCCTCTACCGTCCGATGCGGGCACATTCGTCATCGCGTTTCTTGACTCGTATGAGCTTCGGTTTAAGGTCCGTAGGCGCACGCGCGGTGCGGACGGTAGAAGGCGTTTGCGCCACAACAAGCGCAAATAAGAATGCCCGGGGTTAGAGGCCCGGGCATTTAACAACACCGGAAACTGGTCGCCCGCGCTCCAAAGTACTTACGCGGGGTGCGTCGTTTCCTGTAGCTATTGTATCCCGAATCGCCCCGCCGATTCGGGATATTTTGAAAACTCAAATGTTGGCCTATGCACGAAAGG